>DASXQK010000363.1:0-20711 GCA_036493015.1 Dongiaceae bacterium
TTGCGACCGATGCAGCGAGCGGCTGGCGGTCAGCCGTCGCCTTTCGATAACGCCCGGCCAAGGCAACTATTCCCCGCCCTTCTTGCTCTCTGCAGTGTGCAGTGCGGCAGGAAATCCGTGAGCTTTCCTCATTCATCGCAATAAAATTTCATACCACGGGTATCGGTCACAATTTTTGGCAAGATTGTGCATTGCAAACTGAGCAACTGCGGTAATAAAGTTTACGTGTCGAAGATGGGTTACCCGAGGGTGTCACCATGAGCGAAACAGCCGAAATCATTCCCTTCACCGGCAGCCTCAAGGACCTCTACGAGGTCGGCGAGATTCCGCCGCTGGGTCATGTACCGGCGCGCATGTATGCCTGGACCATCCGGCGCGAGCGTCAT
This sequence comes from Dongiaceae bacterium, assembly GCA_036493015.1. Taxonomy (GTDB): domain Bacteria; phylum Pseudomonadota; class Alphaproteobacteria; order Dongiales; family Dongiaceae; genus DASXQK01. Next base: position 387 of record DASXQK010000363.1, read on the forward strand.
GGTCCGCCGGAAGAATCCTTCCAGGTCGAGGTCGTCGCCACGCCGAAGGTCGATCCCTATCAGGTGCTGGTCATGGTGATGGCCGCGGGCGTCAACTACAACGGCGTCTGGGCCGGGCTCGGCCGCCCGATCTCGCCTTTCGACGTACACAAGGCGCCCTATCACATTGCCGGATCGGATGCTTCGGGCGTCGTCTGGGCCGTGGGCGACAAGGTGCGGCGCTGGAAAGTGGGCGATGAGGTTGTGATCCATTGCAACCAGACCGATGGCGATGACGAGGAATGCAATGGCGGCGATCCGATGTTCTCGCCCTCGCAGCGCATCTGGGGCTATGAGACGCCGGACGGTTCCTTCGCCCAGTTCACCGCGGTGCAGGCCCAGCAGCTGATGGCGCGCCCGCGCCACCTGACGTGGGAAGAGAGTGGCTGCTATGTGCTGACGCTGGCAACGTCCTATCGCATGCTGTTCGGACACCGTCCGCATATCCTGCGCCCGGGCCATAACGTGCTGGTCTGGGGCGCTTCGGGCGGCATCGGCTCCATGGCCGTGCAGCTGATCTCCACCGCGGGCGCCAACGCCATCGGCATCATCTCCGACGATTCCAAGACCGATTTCGTCATGCAGCTCGGCGCCAAAGGCGTCATCAACCGCAACAATTTCGATTGCTGGGGTCCGCTTCCCGATGTCGACGATGTCGCGGGCTACGCCGACTACATGAAGCGATGCCGCGAGTTCGGCAAGGCGATCTGGGCCATCACCGGCAAGGGCAACGATGTTGATTTCGTCTTCGAACATCCGGGCGAGCAGACCTTCCCGGTCTCCTGCTTCGTGGTGAAGCGCGGCGGCATGGTGGTCTTCTGCGCCGGCACCACCGGCTACAACATCACCTTCGATGCGCGATTCGTGTGGATGCGCCAGAAGCGCATCCAGGGCAGCCATTTCGCCAATCTGCTCCAGGCGAGCCAGGCCAACGAACTGGTCATCGAGCGGCGCATCGATCCCTGCATGTCCGAGGTCTTCCCCTGGCTGGAGATCCCCCGCGCGCACACGAAAATGATGAAGAACCAGCACAAGCCGGGAAACATGGCGGTGCTGGTACAGGCCAAGCGCTCCGGCATGCGCACCCTCGACGATGCGAGAGAGGCGTAGAAGGATTCACTACGAGTGCAACGGCTGAGCACTGGCTTCGACGTCGTTACACTCTCTACCGTCATGCCCGCGAAGGCGGGCATCCACGACTTGGCAACTGCAAAAAGAAGCCGTGGATGCCAAGGGCGATTTGATCCGCGGCTGATTCACGCCTTGGGCCAAGCGGGCCCAAGGCGATCAGGCGTGCTCGGCCTTCGGCCGGCCAAGCATGACGAAGGGGGTGCGCAGCGAACCAGTCTCCTCTGTGGTTCATTGAACTTGCCTTCCGCCCCCGCCTCACCCCACCCTCAGCGCCCATGATCGACGCCGTTTCCCTTTTTCCCCTCGCCCGCCAGGCGCTGACGGCGGCCGACACGCTTGTCGAGGCAGCGCGATCGGGTCTGCAGACGCGAGTTGGTGGTGGACGCATCGACAATGAGGCGCTTGAGCGCGAGCAGTTCGCCGCCCACGGCCTCGCCTGGTATGCAACCTATGCGACCGCGCTGCGCCAGATGCTGGCCTGGGCCGAACAGCGGCAGGACGAAAAGCGCCTCGGCGAACGCGAACAATTGATCCTGCAGGCAGCCTTCGGCGAATACCTGGCCCAGATGACGGGCGGTATCGCCATGAGCCAAGGCGAGATCGTCCGCCCCGCCGATCTCGGGATCGAGGATCAGGCGAGTGCGCTGCGGGCCGATACGGCCGCGGCCCGCCTCATGCGCGATGGCAACAGCGCCGAAGTCCGGCAGAAACTTGCAACGCTCATCGGCGAGAGCGACTTCGGCGAGAGGGGACTGGGCGAAGAATCCCTCGTCATGATCCGCGAGCAATTCCATCGCTTTGCCGAGGACCATCGCGAGGACGCCCAGACCTGGCACCGCGAGGACAAGCTGATCCCGCTTTCGGTAATTGAGGAACTCGCCGGCCTCGGCATTTTCGGCCTGACCGTGCCGGAGGAGAATGGCGGGCTCGGCTTGGGCAAGCTCGCCATGTGCGTTGTGACCGAGGAGCTCTCGCGCGGCTATATCGGCCTGGGTTCCCTGGGCACGCGATCGGAGATCGCCGCCGAACTCATCCGCCTGGGCGGCACCGAAGCCCAGAAACAGAAATGGCTGCCGGGCCTGGCCAGTGGTTCGATCCTGCCCACCGCCGTCTTCACCGAGCCCGGCACCGGCTCCGATCTCGGCAGCCTGCGCACGCGGGCCGAGCGCCATGGCGATCGTTATCGCATCACCGGCAGCAAGACGTGGATCACCCATGCCGCGCGCAGCGATGTCATGACCCTGCTGGCCCGCACCGATCCCAACGAGCCTGGCTATAAGGGGCTGTCGATGTTCCTCGCCGAAAAGCCGCGCGGCAGCGAGGCCAACCCCTTCCCCGCCAAGGGCATGAGCGGCAGCGAGATCCGCGTGCTGGGCTATCGCGGCATGAAGGAATACGAGCTCGCCTTCGATGAATTCGAGGTGAAAGCAGAGAATCTTCTGGGCGGTATCGAGGGCGAGGGCTTCAAGCAGTTGATGGCGACATTCGAATCAGCCCGCATCCAGACGGCCGCGCGGGCAACCGGCGTTGCCCAATCTGCGCTCGAGCTGGGTCTCGCCTACGCCCGCGCGCGCAACCAATTCGGCAAGCCGATCTACGAGTTCGCCCGGGTGCATGGTAAGCTCGCCTGGATGGCAGTCGAGACGATGATCGCCCGCCAGCTGACCTATTTCGCCGCGCGGCAGAAGGATTCCGGAAAGCGGTGCGATATCGAGGCCGGTATGGCGAAGCTGCTGGCCGCGCGCACGGCCTGGTCAAACGCCGATAACGCGCTGCAGGTCCATGGCGGCAACGGCTATGCCGAGGAATATGCCATCAGCCGCGTGCTGGTGGATGCGCGCATCCTGAACATTTTCGAGGGTGCTGCGGAAATCCAGGCTCAGGTGATTGCCCGCGGCCTGCTGTCGGGGCGCAACTGAGAGCATCCGCCGGACGGAAAATTTCTGCGGGCCATGCTAGTGTTCCCCCAATTGAGAGAGAGCATGAATCGCATTGTCGCCATTGGACTGCTGATCGGAATATTCGGCTTGCTCGCCATCGGCCCCGCAAGGGCCGATTCCGCCGATATGCACACCTGCCTCAGGGGCAGCGATGCCGAGAGCCGGATCGCGGCCTGCAGCCGCGTCATCGATTCAGGCAATGCGGACAAGGACACGCAGTATGAAGCGCTGACCGACCGCTGCGCCGAATATAACGGCCTGAAGCGCTATCCCGAGGCGCTGGCCGATTGTAGCGCTGCGATCAAGCTCAATCCCGATGACGACAAGGCCTATATCAATCGCTGCTGGTCGCATAACGACCAGGGCAAATATGACGATGCCATTGCCGATTGCCAGGCGGCGATCCGCATCAATCCCGGCCGCGCGGTATCGCATGTCGACCTCTGCTCGGCCTATTCCGGCAAGCGCGACTGGAAACAGGCGCTGGGCGAATGCGACCGTGCGATCCAGCTCGATCCCGGGATCAGCGCCGCCTATGCCGATCGCTGCCGCGTGCGCACCTTGTCGGGCGAGGCTGACCGCGCCATCGGCGACTGCGATACCGCCATACGCCTCGATCCGGGCGGGTGGCTGGGCTTCCTCAACCGCAGCAGCGCCAATCTGAAGCTCGGCAAATATGATGCCGCCGTCCAGGACGCCTCCATGGTCATTCAGCGCAATTTCGGCATGCCGTTTGCCTATGTGAATCGCGGGCTTGCCTTGTTGGGCAAGGAGGATCTCGACAAGGCGATCGGCGATTTCAACCGCGCCCTCGAACTGAATCCATCGCTGCCGGAAGCCTATATGGGCCGTGGGATCGCCTTCGGCAAAAAGAACGATCTCGACCGCGCCATTGGCGATCTCGACAAGGCGCTCGCATTGCGGGCCGATTTCGCCGAGGCCTACATGAGCCGCGGCGAGATCTATGACGTGAAGGGCGATTTTGAGAAGGCGATCGCCGATTACAGCCAGGCGATCACGAACAAGACCGATTATGTGGATGCGATCATGAATCGGGGTGCCGACTATTCGCGCACCGGACAGACCGAACTCGCCATCGCCGACGACCAGGTGGCGATGAAGCTTGCCCCCACCAATGCCTGGACCTTCAACAATCTCTGTTACGACCTGGCAATCAAGGGCGACACATCCGCCGCCATGCCCCAGTGCGAGGAAGCGCTCCAGCTCGCCCCGGCCGAGCCCGCGATCCTCGATAGCCGCGGCTATACCTATCTGCGCATGAAGGATTACCCCCATGCGATTGGGGATTACGACGCCGTGCTGAAGGCAAGCCCGCGCCTGGCGCCCTCGCTCTTCGGCCGCGCCATTGCCTATGCCGCACAGGGAAAGAACGACCTCGCCAAGGCGGATTTCGCCGCCGCGCGCGCCATCGATCCGGGGATCGACAAGGCGATGGCCGTTATTCATCTCACCGCCCCGGCGGGACTCTGAGGAATCGCATGGGCGATATCGTTGACCAGCTGACCCAGGCGCTTGGCGCCGACGTGGTGACCGCGGGGCCGGATGTGGACAAGCGCTATCACTGCGACTGGAGTGCCATCGATCCGGTGCAGCCCAAGGCGCTGATCCGCCCACGCTCGACGGCAGAAGTGTCGACGGCGCTGCGGCTCTGTCATACCGCCGGCCAGGCGGTCGTGCCGCAAGGCGGGCTTACCGGCCTTGCCGGCGGGGCCACGCCGCGCCGGGGCGATATCGTGGTTTCGCTCGAACGCATGGCCGGCATCGAGGAGATCGACAAAGTCGCCGCCACCATGACGGTCGCCGCAGGCACGGTCCTGGAGACAGCCCAGCGCGCTGCCGACGAAGCGGGTTTCCTGCTGGCGCTCGATCTGGGTGCGCGCGGCTCCTGCCAGGTTGGCGGCAATCTTTCCACCAATGCCGGGGGCAATCGCGTCATCCGCTACGGCATGGCGCGCGAACAGGTGCTGGGACTGGAGGTCGTGCTGGCCGATGGCGAGATCGTCACCTCGCTCAACAAGATGCTGAAGAACAACGCCGGCTATGACATCAAGCAGGTCTTCATCGGCGCCGAGGGCACTCTGGGCATCATCACCCGGGCGACCCTGCGCCTCCACTCCAGGCCGCTGAGCCGGGCCACCGCCTTCTGCGCACTGGCGGATTATGCCTCTGTCGTGGGGTTGCTGCGCCGTATGCAGAGCGAGCTTAGCGGCATCTCCGCCTTCGAGGTGATGTGGCATGATTTCTACGATTTCATCGCCAACCATCCGACGATGAAACAGAAGCCGTTGCCGGATAATTATCCCTACTATGCCCTGGTGGAGTTTTCGGGCAGCGATCCCGACCATGATCTGAACCGGTTCGAAGCACTGCTGGCCAAGGCCATGGCGGATGGCGCTGTCGTCGATGCGGTGGTGGCGCAATCGGAACAGGCGGCGCGCGATTTCTGGCTGATCCGCGAGGGCCATGGGATCGATACCAAGCCGCTGGTGATCAATTTCGATGTCAGCCTGCCCATCGCCGATATCGATTCCTTCGCCGCGGAATGCCGGGCGGCGCTTAGCGCCAAATGGCCGGATTCGCTCAACGTCTTCTATGGCCATATCGGCGACAGCAATCTGCATATCTCGGTGATGATGGAGGGCCATGGCCCCGAGGTGATGCATGAGGTTGACGCCGTGGTCTATCAGGCGGTGCGCGCCATGAAGGGCTCGGTCTCCGCCGAGCATGGCGTGGGTACCCTCAAGCGCGCCTATCTCGGCCATTCGCGCGGCGCGGCGGAGCTCTCCGTCATGCGCCGGCTGAAGCAGGCCCTGGATCCCAAGGGCATCCTCAATCCCGGCAAATTGATCTGAGGGCAAAGGGGCGGAGGAGCAGCGCTTATGCAGGCTCATATCGTTCTGGCCCATCCCGAAGGCCGTTCCTTCAACGGGCACCTCGCTGCCGTCGCGCGGCGAAGCCTGGAGTCGAAGGGCTGGGGTGTATCGCTCTCCGATCTCTACGCCATGGATTTCGATCCCTGCGAACAGGCAGAGCACTACAGCGGCCGGCAGAATCCCGAGCGCTTCGATGCCCAGGCTGAACAGCGCCACGCCTCAACCCAGGGCACGATCCCGTCCGCCGTCGCCAGCGAAATCGAGACGCTCGACCGCGCCGATCTGCTGATCCTGCAATATCCCATGTGGTGGCATTTGCCGCCGGCAATGCTGAAAGGCTGGTTCGACCGTGTACTGGTTTATGGCGAGGTCTATGCCAGCCAGAAGCGCTTCGAAAAAGGCCGCTATGCGGGAAAGCGCGCCATGATCTCAGTTACTGTCGGCACGAGTCCCGAGACTTATGCTTTCGATGGGCGCGGCGGCGATATCGATCTGCTGCTTTGGCCGGTGAATTTCACCCTCGCCTATGTCGGCTACACCGTGCTCGCCCCCTTCGTCGCCTATGGCGTGGAAGCAGGCCTGCGCTATTCCGATCCCGATGCCGTGACGCGCCGGCTGATCGGCATCGAGCAGGATCTTGGCCATGCTCTGGCTGAGATCGATCAGCGACGTGTAATTCCCTTCAACCGCATGGAAGAGTGGGGCGCCGATGGGCGGATCAAGCCAGGCACACCGGTGCACTCGCCCTTCATTCGGCGGCGGCAGGCGCTGGACCTGGGATAATCGGGCCCGGCAGCGGCCCTGTTGTTGCCGCGGCTAACCCCAACCCTTAGAGTAAAGCGGCGTGGGCAGCCCATCGACCGAGGACGGGTTGAGTCGGGGCTGCAAAAAGATTCAACGGCGGGGGGGCCGTCCAGCGCTGAATGTCGAACGTTGCGCATGCGGTCTATGTGATGTTCGGCCATAGCGGCCTGTTTGGCGACTATGCCGACACTATTCATGCGCTGGGGGGCCGCCTTCTCAAAGTCGTCACCAATGTGCCGGACGTGCCGCGGTCCGGCGACGGCCGCACCTTCGGCCAGGATCGCGAAGCAATGAACCGGTCGCTTGCCGAACGCGGGACCGGCTGGCAAATCGATCATCAGGATATCGCCGAGTTCCGGCCTGCGGCCGGCGAAACTTATGTCGTCGGATTTCGCGGCGAGCAGGTCGCGGGCCTGCGCGACCGGCTGAAGCAGCAATTCGCCCTGGCATTCGCACCCCTCATTCATCCGGCGGCCATAGTATCGCCCACCGTCGGGATCGGCGAAGGCATCATCGTCGCCGCCGGCAGCGTCGTCGGCGCCTTTAGCCGGCTGGGCGCGTTTTGCCTGGTAAATCGTGGCGCCACCATCGGCCACCATGCGAGCATCGGCGAATTCGCCAGCATCGGCCCCGGCGCAAATCTCGCTTCAGGGGCGATGATCGGCCGGGCAGCGGCCGTGGGCATCGGCGCCACCATTCTCAATCATGTGACTGTCGGAGCGCGAGCCTTCGTCACTGCCGGCGCCGTCGTCACCCGCGACGTCGAGCCGGCGACACTGGTGGCCGGTACGCCGGCACGCCGTGTGAAACTGAGGCCGCAGGAAAGTGGCGCATGACGGCGGCGGCACTGGAAATCCAGCGCTATTCATATGATCTAAAGGGCGTATGGGATGGCTTCGTTGCGGCCACGAAGAACCGCAGCTTTCTATTCCAGCGCGACTATATGGATTACCACCGGGATCGTTTTCAGGATCATTCCTTGCTCTTTCGCCTGGGCGGAAAACTCTTGGCCAGCCTGCCTGCCCATGTTGTGCAGGGCAAACTGTGCTCCCATCAGGGATTGACGTTCGGCGGACTTTTGATGTGCCGGGATATCCGCCTGGGCCAGCTGAAAGCAATCGCTTCCGCTCTTCGCGATCACCTGCGCAGCGAGGGCCTGTCGCATCTCGATTACCGCCCGATGCCTCATCCCTATCATGAGATCCCCGCTGAGGAGGACATTGTCGCCCTGGCCGCAGAGGGTGCGTCGCTCAGCGACGTGCGAGCTGTTCCCTTCGCACAGGCCGGCAACACAAGGCTGTCGAGAGACCGCCTGCGAGACTTGCGGGACAAGAGCCTTGCGGATCTCTTCATCCGGCGCAGCGAGGATATTCGCGGATTCATGGACTATTGCGCGGAGCACTGTGCACGGCGGTTCAACAGCAAGCTCGTCCATGGCCCAGACGAGATGGTGCTGCTTGCCGCTCGCTTTCCTGACAACATCCAGCATTACGTCATCGAGCGCGCGGGTGAGGTCCTGGCCGGGACCATCCTTTATCGCCATGGCAATTGCGCAAAGGCGCAATACAGCGCCCCGGCCTCCACGTCGGTCGAGGATGGCGTGATGACGCACCTCTATTGCAGGCTGCTGAGCGACATACTCCCGGCGGGCCATTGGGTGGATTTTGGCCACTCCCACGATTTCGACGGCAATTTCAATCCTGGTGTCCATCAGTTCAAGGAAAGCCTGGGCGCACGCACTGTTCTGCTTGCGCGCTATACCCTCGCGGCGGACGGCCGCACACCGCCATGATGGCGCCAACGGACAACACGCATCTCCAACTGCCGGGCGGGCCGCTTCTGCCGCGCCTCATAGCCCTTCAGCGCGACGCCAGCGCCGCCGGCGATCTGGTCGTCATGCAGGCCATGGCGGATATTCCGTTCGCCATTCGCCGCGTGTATTTCATCCACGGCATTCCCGAATGGGCCGTGCGCGGCGGCCATGCCCATAAGCGCTGCCATGAGGTCGTCGTCGCCGCCGAAGGCGCCATGACCGTCACGCTGGAGGCGCGGGACGGCAGCCAGCATCGCTTCCGGCTCGCCGATACGATGACCGGCCTCTATGTACCGCCCCTCTACTGGCGCACCGTTTCCGACTACCGGCTGGCGAGTCTATGCCTCGTCCTGGCGTCCGAGAATTACGATCCGGCCGAATACCTGCGCGATCGCGACGACTTCCGCAGCTTCGGCTTGCGTCCTGATGCCCATCCCGTTTCTTGATCTTCGCGCGGCAATCGCGGAAACCCGGCCTGCCCTCAGCGCCGCATTCGAGCGGGTGCTTTCCCGCGGCTCTCTGATCCTGGGACCGGAGCTAATGGAATTCGAGGCGGCGCTCGCCGGCTATTGGGGCGTCAAGCATGCAGTGGGCGTCGGCAACGGGCTCGATGCCTTGCGCCTGATGCTGGAGGGGCTCGGCGTCGGCCCGGGCGACGAAATCATACTGCCGGCGCACACGGCGGTTGCAACCTGGCTTGCCGTCAGCGCCTGCGGCGCGCGGCCCGTTCCCGTGGAGGTCGTTCCGCAGACTCACACGATCGATCCCGCGGCAGTGGAAGCGGCGATAACGCCGCGCAGTGCCGCGGTTCTCGCCGTACATCTTTATGGCTTGCCCGCCGATATGACGGCGCTCGGGGCGATCGCTGCGCGGCACAACTTGCTGCTGGTGGCCGACGCCGCACAGGCTGCCGGCGCGAGCCTGCACGGCCGCAAAAGCCTGCTCATCGGCCACGCTGCCGGCCTCAGCTTCTATCCAACCAAGAATCTGGGAGCGCTCGGCGACGGGGGCGCCGTGCTGACCAACGACGCGGCGCTCGCGGACAAGGTCGCGCGGCTGCGCAATTATGGCGGTCTCGTGCGCAACGAGCATGCCATCAAGGGCAGCAATTCGCGCCTCGACGAGTTGCAGGCCGCTTTCCTTCACGCGCGTCTTGCCGTGCTGGATGAGTGGAATGTACGGCGAACGGCGCTTGCAACGCGATATCTCGAACGCCTTGCCGATCAGCCGGACATTGATCTTCCGCGTCCCATCCAAGGCGCGCAACCGGCCTGGCATCTATTCACCGTGCGGGTCCTGGGCGGCAAGCGTGATGCGGTAAAGGAGGCGCTGAACAAGGGCGGGATCGGCACAGGCATCTATTATCCGGTCCCGCCCCACCGGTTGCCGGCTTATGCGGCGGAACTGCCGGATTTTGCGCCGCTGCCGATCTGCGAACGCCTGGCGAGGGAGGTGTTGAGCCTGCCGCTACATCCTCATCTCACCCTTGCCGAAGCCGATATCGTCGCCGATCGCCTCTCGGAACATCTGGCGGCATGCCGGTGAGCCGAACTGCCGCGTTGCGCCGCCGCGTCCGCAATGCGCTGAAGCGGGGCGACCACGACAAAGCGCTCCGCGCTTTGCGCGATGCCATGGCGATGGCCCTGCGGGCTGCCTCCCGCGACTCGCTTCTGTGTCATGGTTCACCGGAAATCGACGCTCTCTGCCTCGATGTCGGGCGGCCCATTGCCGGCAACGGGTCACCGACGGCATCCCCTGAAAAGCCACAGGCGCTCGATCTGTTCGTGGCGTCCGAGCTCTATGCCACCGGCGGCCATACCGGGCTATTGGGTGACTATCTGCGGGCATGCAGCGCAGGGCGGTTGCTCGCTGTCACCCGATTGCTCAACGGTCCGCTTGTGCTGCCTGAATCCGTCTATCGCCGTCTCGGCATCGAACCGGACAAGATCTTGATGTGCGGCCAGGATAGCCTGGCGAAGAAGTGCCGCTGGCTGATCGATCTGATACGCCAGCACCGGCCGCGCCGCGTGTTTCTGTTCACCCATTTCCATGACAGCGCGGCGATTGCGGCCTGCGTTCCCCTCGATGGCGTCCGCTATCACTTCATTCATCATGCCGATCATCTGCCGAGCCTGGGGGCTTTTCGAAAGGATTTCCTCCATATCGACCTGACGCCGTTCTGCTTCGCTTGCTGCCGGCAGGCGCATCGGGGGCAGAATCATTTCCTTCCTCTGAGCGCGGAGGATCAGGATGCGCGCATACCCGCAGGCTTTGACGAGCGTAAGGCGGCGCTGCTCACGGCCGCCTGCGGCAGTGCCACAAAGTTCGAGCTGGAGCGCAGCACGCTCTACGGTGAGAGCGTCGCGACGATCCTGAAGACGACCGGCGGACGGCATCTTCATATCGGCGATCTGTCGCCGGCACAGCTTCGCGCCATTCACGGCGTATTGCGCCGCCACGGCGATCTCTGCGAGCGCTTCGAGCATGTTCCCTTCGTGCCATCGCTTTGGCGCGCGCTGGCCGACCGGGTCGATCTTTACATCGGCTCGCTGCCCCAGCGCGGGGCGCGTGCCTCTGTCGAGGCGATGGGCTCGGGAACGCCCGCGATCTGGCATGTCGCAAGCGAAGACACGCGCTTCCATGACACGCATATGAAATATCCGGAAGCCGAAGTCTGGCGGACCCAGGATGAACTCGCCGCGATCCTGGCGAAGATCGATGGCGCCTGGCTTGGCCGCCAATCCGCCGCGGCGCGCACGCAATACGAAGCGCACCACCATCCACGCTTGCTCGTGCGCCAGCTTGCGGCCGCAGGCATCGATACGCTCGCACCGGCAGTACCGAGTACGGGGGCTGGCCGTCCGCTGCCCGTTCCCTTCGATGCGCTGCAGATTTCCTGGCGGGACCGGCTGTATGCACGCCTCATCGCAACGCGCACGTCCTGGCGGGGCAGATCAACGGGCTGACGATGTGAGGATTGCCTAAGAGACCGGCAACGCGCCGCCCTCGGCCTTGCGCCGGGCGGTGAAGGGTTCGAGCGCCTCGGCGATCGCCGCGCTCGCTGCCGGCGGCTGGAACTCGGCGATCCGCTTCCTGAAGATGCGATGGGCACGCTGGGTGGCGTCCCTGCTTCCCGCATTGCTCCAGCTGCCGAAATTCGACAGGTCGGCCACCAGCGGTTCATAGAACGCCGTTCGGTAACGCGCCATGGTGTGCTCGCCGGCGAAGAAATGCCCGCCGGGATCGACCGCGGCGATGGCATCGAAGCCGATCGAATCACTGTCGCCCGGCGTGGCCACAAATAATTCCGCGATCGTCTGCAGCGCCTCGACATCGGTGACGAATTTCTCGAAGGAATTCGCCAGCCCGCCCTCGAGCCAGCCGGCGGAATGGATCAGCACGGTCACGCCGGCAAGCACGGCGCCCCAGAGGCCGAATTGCGTCTCGTGGGCCGCTTGAGCGTCGGAGATATTCGCGGCACTGCCGCCGCCGCCACGCCAGGGCAGACCGATATGCCGCGCGAGCTGGCCGGAGCCCAATGTCGCCTTCACATGCTCGGGCGTGCCGAAGGCCGGGGCCCCAGACTTCATGTCGACATTGGAAAGGAAGCTGCCATAGACCACCGGCGCACCGGGCCGGGTGTGCTGGGCGAGGGTGATACCCGCCAGCGCCTCGGCATGCTGCAGGGTCAAGGCACCGGCGACAGTGATCGGCGCCATGGCGCCGGCGAGACAAAAGGGCGTGATGATCGAGATCTGGCCATAGCGGGCGAAATCGATGATGCCCTGGCCCATGGGGATATCGAGCTGGCGCGGCGAATTCGTATTGATGACCGTGTAGCTATAGGGTGCTGCGAGGAAATCGTCGTGCGAGAGGCCGCGCGCGAGGCGAACCATCTCGAAACCATCCTCAACCTGCGGTGTCCCGCGGGCATAAAGAAAGGGCAGCTTGTCGGAGAGCACGAGCTGTGCCCGGTTCACCGCGTAGTGACGATGGCGCTGGTCGATATCCTGGGCTTCGACATGGGCGCCCTGAAAATGGATGACGTCGAAAGTCTGGGCCAGCCGCACGAAATCCTCGAAATCGGCCAGCATGCCGGGCCGCCTGCCGCGTTCGATATCGGTGCAGTTAGGGGCACCACCGCCGCCGATGAAATACATCCGGCCCAGTTCCAGCAGCAGATTGCGGGCCGGATCGCCGCCTCTGGCTTCGATGCTCTTCGGCGCCTTTGCCAGCGCCTCGATCACGATGTCGCGGCCGATCCGCACCATGCGGCTCTCGTCATCGACAAGGGCGCCGGCACGCCGGTAGGTCTCCCGCGCTTCCGGCAAATGGACCAGCATGCCCAGCTCTTCCAGCACGCGCAGCGCGGTATCGTGGATCTCGGCGAGCCGGTCTTCATTGAAGACCGGCTGCGGGCGAAATGGATTGACCAGGTTGCGGTAATCGGGCCGGCGCACCGGCGGTTCGGCAGCGCCCGGGCGGGTCGAGCGCCGGCTGGCTCGCTTCGATGTTTCCTGCGCCTGCGTCATCATGGTCCCGTGTTTCCGCCCGTTACCCGGCGCAGTAAATCAGCGCCTTGCCCCGGCGCAAAGGAAAAGCCGTCAAGACGCCGGCGCCCCGCCTGCCCCGATACCGCGGGCGATGAAGCGATAGAAGTCCCAGATCGGCCCTTCGAAATCCCGGGGCGCAAGGGGACCTGGTTCGTAATGCCGCGATTTCAGCCCCTGATTCAGACCGATCAGTATCGCCTTGTCCTCGGCCATCGTCTTTTCGAACAGTTCGATGGCGGTATCGATCGTGTGCTGGGGCCAGCCGTCGCCGTAGAAAATCAGACCGATCTTCACCCGCGCGCTTTCCACGGTTTCAGGTTGGACGCAGATGAAAGAACTGTAGTCGCTGGAGCAACCGACGCCGAGGCCGGGCGGCACCGCGAACATGACGCAGTCGTCACGCTGGTTGTCGTTCAGGTCGGGATGCCCCTTCTGCGAGCGCGGCAGATCCGGCGAGAAACCGGCGCGATAGCCGAAATAGGCTTCGCCCGGCGGGAAATGCCTACAAAGCTTTGTCGGGTTGACGTTGTGCAGCGTCTTCAGATGGAGCGCCGAAAGGTGATAGCCCTCCATATAGTTTTCGATCAGAAACTTCCAATTGACCGGCCAGACCTCCTCACTGATGTGGCGAAGGGCCGTCTGCTCGAGATGATAGGGCTGGATCATTGCCTCGAGCCCGGCCAGCGCCGGCAGAAGCGGTGCCGGGTCGGCGGCGAGCGAGACGAACAGGAAGCCCTGCCATTCGACACAAGTGAATTCCGGCAGGCGGCAATTGGCCTGATCGAAATCGGGCCGCGGCTCCATCCGGGGCGCGGCGATCAGCTTGCCTTTGGTGTCATATGACCAATGATGATAGGGACAAACGATCCGCCGCCGATTGCCCTTGCCCGACGCCATCACCGTACCGCGATGGCGACAGACATTGGAGAGCGCGCGAATCTGCCCGTCCTCGCCATGGGTCAGGACGATAGGCTCCTCGCAGAGCCTTATCGCCATGTAGTCGCCGGGCTTGGCGATCTCCTCCCGCCGCCCGACGCAATTCCATCCGCGCCGAAATAGACGTTCTCGTTCGAGCGCCAGGAAGTCCGGGTCGTGATAGAAGCCGCGGGGAAGCGAGCGCGCCTGTTCGTAAGGCCGGTTTGCGCCCTCGCCCAGCAGCTGCAGCAGCGATTGCACGCCGCCGCCCGCACTGCCGTTTCCCCCGATCATCGATCGTCCCTCAGTGGAAGGCACCGCGGGTCACGAAGACATGGGCCATGGCCGTGGTTTCGATCCCGCTCAGGTTTTTCACCGTCGCAGTCAGGAAGTTGTAGAAGTAGGAGAAGATGATCGGCGTCTCGTCCAGCAACAGGCGCTGGATGTCCCCCGCCGCTTTGCGCTGCGTACCGAGATCGAGCGCCGAGATGTATTGGGCGACCAACCCGTCATACGTCTTGTTCTTGAAATGAGCGGAATTCCAGGTGCCGTCGCTGGTCAGCGGTGCCGCCAGCAGCACATTGGGAACGCCGCGATGGCCATAATCCGTGGCGCCGATCACGGAATCGAGCCAGTCCGACTGACCGAACACCGCCTTGCCGTAATAGGCATCCTGGCTTTCCACATTGAGCTGCAGATCGATGCCGATCGCCTTCACCGCGTTCTGGATGACCACGGCGTAGTTCGGGATCTCGATGAATTTTTCCGTGGTCAGCGTCACCTTGAAACCGTCGGGATGGCCGGCATCGGCCATGAGCTGTTTCGCCTGGGCGATATCCATCTGACGCTGGCCGATGCTGGTATCCGTCGAGGGATAGACCGGCGCGAACGGGCTGTCGTTGCCGATATCGGCACGATCGCGGAACAGGCCTTTCACCAGCTTCTTGCGATCGATGCAGAGCGCAATCGCGCGGCGCACCCGCTTGTCGGTGAAGGGCGCCATGTCGGTGCGCATATGCACCTGGGTATGCGCGCTGGAGCGCAGGCTGGTGATCGCGACATGGGGATCGTTCAGCAGCGCCATGCCTTCGATGACCGGCACCTGCGCGATCACATCGACCTGGTGGCCTTGCAGCGCCAGGATTTGCGGCTGCATATCGGCATAGAAGGAGAATTCGGTACGCTCCGGCAGCGCCTTCGGTCCCCAGTAATCCGGATTACGCACGAACGAGGCGCCAACTTTCGGCGTGAACTTCTCCAGCTTGAAGGGGCCGGTGCCGATGAAGTTCTTCTCGAAGTCGCCGGCATAATCCGCCGGCAGGATGATGGTGTTGTAGTTGTCGGAGGAGACGTAATAGGGAAAATTGCCGTTCGGCGCATCGAGATGGAATTCGATCGTATAGTCGTCGACCTTGCGGGTTCCGCCCTTCGACAATACGCCGCTGAAGGCCGAAAGCGCGTTCGAGCTGTTCTTCGGATCGGCGAGGCGATCGATGGTCGCAACCACGTCGTCCGCCTTCATCGACTTCCCGTTGTGGAACTTGACCCCCTGACGCAGCTTGAAGGTCCAGACCGAGCCATCCTGGTTGGGCTTCCAGCTTTCCGCCAATACGGGACGAAGGCGCAGATCGCCCGCCGAGAGGCAGAGATATTCGCCTGTCTGGCACAGCATGATGACGCCACCCGAATCCGGCACCGTCACGGGATCGATGGCGCCCGAGGGCGTCGTCTGCGCGATGCGAACTGTGCCGCCAGCGGCGGCTCTTGCGGGCGCTGCACCCAGCGATACACCGGCCCCGGCAATCGCAGCCAGCGCGGGCGCCGACATGCCCAGCACCGTTCCGTGACGCAGAAATTCGCGCCGGCCGACGCGCCCGGCCAGCAGCTCGTCAATCAGGTCGTTCTCGACCTCGTTGCTGTGCCGGCGCAGCTGTTCCAGGAATTTCCGGTATTCGCGCATTTGTTTCCTCCCTAGGGGGTGAGTCAGATTTGTTCCCAGGGAAAGCTATCCAGCCGTTCGGCTTCCCCTTCGGTGACCAGTATCTGTGTTTCGAGCTTCACGCTTTCGCTGCCGGCCTCCCCGATCAGGCTTTCGACGCAGACCACCATCCCCTTCTCGAATCGGCCTTCGCAGGCATCAGCGGCGAATTCCGTATAGAGCGGGACGCATGGCCATTCATCGGCCAGGCCCACACCGTGGGCGGCGAGCGTATAGCGGTAATCGAGATGGCGATCCGGGATGCGCCAGGATTTCTCGTTGAATTCGCGAAAGCTGACACCGTCGCGCACCAGCGCCAGATTGCAATGGATCTGCTCCAGCGCCGTGCCGTAGAGCCGGCGCTGCTGATCCGTCATCGTCACATGGCCACAAGTCCAGGCGCGGGAGAGATCCGCGCAATAGCCGTAGGGCCCGATCATGTCGGTATCGACGGAGATCATTTCCCCCTGCCGGCAGACATGGTCCGAGCATTCGCTGTACCAGGGATTGCTGCCGGCGCCCGCTTTCAGCAGACGGGTCTCGATCCACTCGCCGCCGGAGCGCGCATTTTCGAAATGCAGCTCGGCCCAGATTTCCTGCTCCGTCCTGCCCGGCAGAGAATTCTCATGCATGCGGGCAATGCCCGCCTCGCAAACCCGGATGGACCAGCGCAGCAGCGCCATCTCGTCGATGCTCTTGATCAGGCGCGCGCGCTCCGTCAGTTCCTGGCCTTCGACGTACGCATATCCGAGCGCTTCCAGTGCCTTCAGTCCCAGCGGCTCGATCTTGTCGATGGCGATACGGCGATTGCCGCCGCCATGGGCGCGCATCAATTCGTCGATCTCGCCAGCCCAGGATGCGGCAACGCGGGGGCCGTGTTCACCCGCGGCCATATAATTGTAGGCTTGGCAGGAGCGGATTTCGGTAATGAGGGATAGATCTTTTGCGAGATGTCCCGCCCGGTGGAATTCGAACAGGATCGCCGGACCGGCCGCGAAGATCAGGGCGTAGCGGTAGGCGTTGTGCAGGGTCCAGACCTGCATGTTCGCCGCGTCGAGGGCGTATCGAATATTCACCGGGTCATAAAGCAGGGCCGCCGCACAGTCATGGGCCGCGAGCTGTTCGCGCAATCGCCCCAGCCGATAGCGGCGCGCGGCATCCAGCACGGCAGCGGAAATCGGGCTTTTCAGCGGGCGGGCGGCGCCTTCGGCATTCAGATACTGGCGCTTCGAGACGGGCGGCGCGTTCATCGGCTAATCCACCCGACCGTAAAAGATCCGGCGCGTATGCTCCTTGAGGCTGTAGCCCGGCTCCGAGGCATAGCTCAGGATCGCAATAGTGCGAGGCTCCGCGCCAAAGGAAGGCGTGACGCGATGGAGCGAGCGCGAGCCCTTGAACAGGACCAGCGCACCCGGGTCCTGTTTCAACTCCTGCACCTTTCCATGATCGCCATCGAGGATGCGCCCCACGCTATCGAAGTCCGCGGGTCCTTCCTGGCGGATGTTGGGCGCGAACTCGAACAACCCCCCCGCCTGAGCCTGACGCAGCATCAGCGTCACGGTGAAGATCGAATTGTCGAAATGCCAACCGAGTTCCTGATTCTCGCCGTAAAAATTCACGTTAACCGATGCCAGGTTGTCGGCAAAGGGATACAGCGCATCGATATGAAGGGCCGCGCGCAGGAAGGCGCGAAAATCCTCGTCCTCGTAGACATCGCGCAACGGTGAACCCGCCGGTATCTCGTCATCGGCAAGCAGCGCCTTGACGCTGCGCACCCGGCGATTGCGCGCATGCTGCGCCGGAAAGGCCGGGTCGTCCGGAATCAGATAGACGTTGTGCGGCTGGCTGCAGACGAAGGCGTCCGGCTGCAGGGGGTCGACCTGGGCGAGAATTTCGCTAACGGCCACGGGCTGCAGAAATCCCTCCAACACGCAGGCGCCGGTCGCCGAAAGATCGCGCCAGACCGTTTCTAGCAGGGTATTGAAAGCGGGCCCATTCCTGTCGTGGATCGGATAGCGGGCCAGATCAACCGCCCGCGCGAGCCGCGATGGTCCGCTTTCTGCCGTCAGGGATGCCGCCAGCGTCGACATGGCCAAGTCCCAGCCTTTTGGTGACCGCTTTCGCCACGCTAGGCCCAGGCCGCATGTGAGGCAATTTCATAAAAGTAAAGAATGGCGTGAAATTATTTCATGCCCTCTTGCGTGCCGATCTTCCCTTTCGCCGTGACGGGCGGGCGGCAAAGAATGCGGCAAGCTGGCGAGCCACCTGATGCGGCGCGGTATTGCCGCGGTCCGATGAGCGCAGCAGCGCGGACCAGGTGATCTTCAACCCTTGGCGGTCGAGCGGGAGTGCCACAAGCCTTCCGTCCTCGATGTCGGATTGCATTGCCCAACGGCTGAGAACCGTCAGGCCCTGGCCGCTCATGGCCGCTGCCGCCGTCGCCTCCGGGGTCGGGATGATAACGTAGCGCCGTGGCCGGGCATGGGCCGGCTGGAGAAACTTGACGTATTCGAAGCCCGGCGTCACCGCCAGGCTATAGGTATAGTAATCCTCGGGCTCGATATCGGCGGGCTTCAGGAACCGCTGCCTCGCCAGGCGATGGCCCGGCGCCACCAGCGCCACCAATTCGTCGGCGAACAGCGGCAGGCGCAGAATCCCGGGATAGTCATCGGGAAAAGGCGCCAGCACGATATCCACCAACGCTGCCTTGAGGGCGTCGAGATCCGCACCTTCCAGATTGGCGACGAGCTCCAGCCCGATGCCCGGGCATTCGCGCCGCACCATGGCTTCGAAATCGGGAATCCAGGAAAAACTGCGATAGACCGACATGCCGATGCGCACGATCTGACGCACATCGCTGCCAAGCCGCGCGGCAACGCTCTCGGCACGCTCGAGATCGGCCAGGATGCGCTCCGCCGCCGGCAGAATGTATTCGCCGGCCGGCGTCAGGCGGATTCGATTTCCCGCCTTGGAGAACAGGGCGACGCCGAGCTGGGCCTCCGCCTCGTCGATGCGATGGGAGACCGCCGAGGGAGTCAGCTTCAGGGATTCGGCGATCTTGCTGAGGCTGCCGGTGCGCCGGAAGGCCGCGAGAACCTGAAGATGCTTGATGCTGAGGCGCTGCATCGAAGGCCGGGAATGTTAAGCGTCGCCGGCAGGATAGGCGGGAATGGCAGACAAGACCAACCGGCCCCCTGTCCCGCGCGACGGGTGCACCCTATAGTCTCGGACTATGGATAAGGTCGTCTTCGCCGCCATCATCGTCTTCATGGTCGTCACGCTGGCCATCCTGCTGACGGGCCTGTTCTCCATGGCCAGAGGCGGAGATTTCAACAAGCGCAATGCCAACCGCTTCATGCGCTGGCGCGTCATCGCCCAGGGCATCGCCATCCTGCTGTTCATTATCTTCATGATGACCTGGCACCACGCCTGAACGGATTGGCTTACGCACCATGGTCAAACTGACTCGGATCTATACCAAGGGCGGCGACAAGGGCCTGACCTCGCTCGGCAGCGGCAAACGGGTGCCCAAGCACGACGCCCGGGTCGATGCCTATGGCCAGGTGGACGAGGCCAATGCCGCCATCGGCCTGGCGCGCCTGCACACCAAGGGGCCGGCCGATGCCATGCTCGCCCGCATCCAGAATGACCTGTTCGACCTCGGCGCCGACCTCTGCCGGCCGGAGGCCAAGGAGGGCGATCTGCGCATCGTCGAAAGCCAGGTCATCCGACTGGAGCGCGAGATCGACAAGATGAATGCCGCGCTGCAACCGTTGCAGTCCTTCGTGCTGCCCGGTGGCGTCCCGGCGGCGGCATATCTGCACCTCGCCCGCACGATTACGAGGCGGGCCGAACGCACCATGACAAGCCTGGCCGAAGCGAGCCCCGTCAATCCTGAAGCGATCAAATATATCAACAGGTTATCTGACCATTTGTTCGTTCTTTCCCGCTATCTGAACAGCAAGGGAAAGCGCGATGTCCTGTGGCAGCCAGGCGCCAATCGCTAGGGCCCCGGCTCGTTGACACGCCTATGACACAGACCTATTGTGCGCCCGCACAAACTGGGGGGCACAGGCGGTCTTTGGGCGTCTCAATCCGGGACGCGAACGCCGTTCGCCCTTCGTAAAAAACATCGGATCTCGGCATATGAAGGTTCTGGTCGCGGTCAAGCGCGTCGTCGATTACAACGTCAAAATCCGGGTCAAGTCAGACGGAACGGGCGTCGAGACGGCCAACGTCAAGATGTCCATGAATCCCT
>DASXQK010000364.1:0-5760 GCA_036493015.1 Dongiaceae bacterium
CAAGCCGCTCTATACGTTCATGCAGGACAAGAAGCCGGGCGAAGTGAAGGGCGACAACTTCCACAATGTCTGGCATGTGGTGAAGGTCCAGCAGTAGCCGTCCGGCATCGCCGGTATCGATTGACCGACATCGCCCGCGCCCGGGGATCGAAACCCGGAGCGGGCGATTTTCGTTCGGGTTGCGGGTGGGGCCACGCTTGACATTCCAGCGCTTTGGCTCCATTGGCTCCAAGCCAATTTCAGCCCCGCCGGAGCTCGTTTCCGCCCCACCATGCTTATCCTTGGCCTTAGCCCCACGAGCCATGATGCCACGGCTTGCCTGTTCGACGATTATCGCCCACTCGCCGCCGTCTCCGAGGAGAGGCTGACCCGTCGCAAGGCCGATGGCGGGCGTATTCCGGTCGCGGCGATCGAGGAATGCCTGGCGATCGCGGGCGTGCGCCACGACCAGGTCGATGCGGTGGTGACCAACCGCAGCCTGTTCGCCGAGCGCTATTATCGCCACTTCACCGGCTATCGCCGCGCCAAGGCCGTGCTGCGCAGAACGCTCGGCATCGAGAAGCAGAAGTATTTCGACGTCGAATGCCATCGCTATGGCAGCACCGATGCGCTGGCGATGTTCGATGCACCCCGCTTCCTGGCCGATCACGGCTTTCGTCCTGAAACGGATCTATCCTTCTGCAATCATCATTTGGCCCATGCGCTGCCCTGCCTCTTCCACACCGATTGGCCGGAGGCGCTGCTCTATACGGCGGACGGGATCGGCGACAACACGCAGTATTCCATCCGCCTCTATCGCGACGGCAAGCTGGAGACGCTGTTCGGCGGCGACGAGCGGCTGCTGGCGCGCCGCAAGGTCGATGGGTTGGGCGAGGCCTATGGCATGGCGACAGCAGCGCTGGGCTTCATCCGCAACCGCCATGAAGGCAAGCTGACCGGCCTTGCCGCCTATGGCAAGCCGGTGCTCTACGACGCCATGGCCGCCCACTTCCGCGTCGATGACAGCGGCCTGATCGAGAGCGATTTCCCCGATTATGCGGCGATGGAGCAATTCATCGCGGCCGCCTGCAAGAGCGTGCCGCGCGAGGATGCCGCCGCCTCCATCCAGCTGCTGCTGGAGAATTTCATCCTGGCGGCGGTGCGGCGGATCCTGGTCCTGCATCCGCGCCGCTTCCTGGGGCTCGCCGGCGGCGTCTTCGCCAATGTGCGGCTGAACCAGCGCCTGGCGGAAGAACTGCCGGTGGAAGAAATCTTTGTCTTCCCCGCCATGGGCGATCAGGGTCAGCCCTATGGCGGCGTGCTGGAACTCCTGCTGCGCCGCGACGGGATGGAGACCTGGCTTGCCAACCGCCGCCGCATGGAGACGCTCTATTACGGCCGGGATTTCGGCGCGGCTATCGATGAACGCTTCACCCGCGATGCAACGTTCAAGCAACTATCGACAACGCCGGTCGAGACGGCGGCGGAACTGCTGCAGCAGGGGCGCATCGTCGCCATCTACAGCAAGGCGATGGAATATGGCCCTCGTGCGCTGGGCGCGCGCTCCATCATGGCCGCCCCTATCGACAACGATATCAATCGAACCCTCAACGAGCGGCTGGCGCGCAGCGAATTCATGCCCTTCGCACCGGTGGTGATGGACAAGGATGCAGATGAGGTCTTCGATCTGGGGCCAGCCAAGCGCTATGCGGCGCGGTTCATGACCACCACCTGCCGCGTGCATGATCGCTGGCGCGACCGCATTCCCGCGGTGGTGCATGTCGACGGCACGGCCAGGCCCCAGGTCGTGGAGCGGCCGCAGAATCCGCTCTATTATGATATCCTCGCGGCTTACAAGGCGCGCACCGGCCTGCCGGTGCTGGTCAATACCAGCTTCAATGTGCATGAAGAACCCATCATCAACAGTCCCGATGAATGCGCGCGGGCATTATCCGACCGACGCATCGATTTCGTCGTGACCGAGCGCGGCGTCTATGGCCTCACCGGGTAAGTCAGCAAGGCCCGGCGAAACGGCCGGCGCTCACCGTTTCCGGCAGCTGATACGCTGGCTAGCGCTCGGCTGGCTGATTATCATGCTGATCGCCAGCGTCGCCTCCTATGTCGTCTATCGGCACAAGCTGGAGGTGGCGGCGAGCGGGCGAAATCCCTATGCCGCCGTCCAGCAGTGGGCGACGCTGAAGTACTATGTGATCTGGTTGGCCGTCGGCTTGCCGGCCTTCGCGGCGACTTTCCAAAGGCGCTTTCCCCTGTTGGCGTTCTATCTGCTGATGCCGGTCATCGTCGAAGGTGCTGCCTTCATCTTATATTTCGCGGCCTATCGGCATCTCTACCGGCCGACGCCCCGCATCCTGCTGGAGCGATTCGATTCCCATCCAATTTTTGTGGCAGAACCACATCCTGGCGATTTGGGTTTTGGTATCAGTCACGATGCCGATCACCGGCGAACGACGGTGAATGAGGGAAAGGCCGCCAACCCCCGCACCATCTACGTCTTCGGCGGATCGACCGCCTATGACACAGGCAACACCGATGCCAATACCTGGCCCAGCCGCCTCTCGGCGCTGCTGGGGCCGGATTTCGCCGTCGAGAATTACGGCGTGCCGGCTTTCAGCTCGCTCGAGGCCATGCTGCAGAGCCTTTTCGTCTTTCGTGATTCCCCGCCCGCCTGTGCGCTCTACTACGAAGGCTGGAACGATCTGCGCAACGCCCATGTCACGGGGCTGCGCAACGACTACTCCGATCTCGAACTGCCGCATATCGCGGCCTTCTTGCGGCCCTCGCGGCCCCAGAGCGTGCTTGCCAGCTACAGCGTGTTGTTCGGCCTGGTTGATACGATCATCTATCCGGCGCCCCGAGAACCCTCCGTCACCGGCGAGGTGAGCGACCAGCCGGATGCAAGGCTGTCGCAGATCTATCGCGACAATATGCGGTTGATCGCTGCGATCGCCGGGCAGTTCCACGTGCGGGCGGTCTTCATCCCCCAGATCCTCAACTACGCGCAGCAGACCGGCGAACGCACCGCCGACCTGCCCTTCGTCAGGGCAAAGGATACCGAGAAGCTGATGACCGCATTGAACGCCGATCTGGCGGACGTCGCCGCCAAATCGGGCGCGGATTTCCTGGCCGCACCGCTTTCAGTCGGCTGGACGAACGGCGACTTCGTCGATAACGGCCACTTTAACGCGGCCGGTGCCCAGAAATTCGCCGCTTCGATCGCCGAGGATGTGCGCCGTCTCTGCCGCTAGCTATTTGCCGCCATGCTTGAAGTATTGCACGGCGCGCTCATGTTTCTCGGCGGCCTGGCGGCTGGCAAAAGTTCCGAGATTGCGCCGCTTGCCGGTCTTCGGATTCTTCTTGCGCGAGAACAGGCGGTACTGGCCTGAGGCGAGTTTGCGGATCATGGTGGCCTCCTCCCTGGGAACAGGAATGCGCGGCGTCGTCACATCCCGAAACCCATGCTAAGGAACGTTGGTTCCGTTTCCATCGCTTGAGCGAGCCGAACATTTCCGACCCCCTCACCTCTCCCCACCCCTTCATCCCTTCCCTCATCGTTCTCGTCATGGGCGTTGCCGGCGCGGGCAAGACCACGGTCGCGCAATTGTTGGCCGAGCGGCTCGGTTGCCGGTTCCTCGAGGGGGACGATTTCCACCCGGCGGCGAACGTCGAGAAGATGCGCCGGGGCCAACCGCTGAGCGATGCCGATCGCCTGCCCTGGCTGCAACAGATCGCCGCTGCCATCGATGGGCTACGGTCGCAGGACCTCTGCGGCGTGATCACCTGCTCCGCTCTCAAGCGGCGCTACCGCCAAATTCTGATTGGCCAGCGCAAAAATGTGAAGCTCGTCTATCTGGCGGGCCCGATCGAGCTGATCGGTCACCGACTTGCCGCCCGCCAGGCCCATTTCATGCCGCCCACGCTGCTGGAGAGCCAGTTTGCAGCCCTTGAACCGCCAGGCGCTGATGAGCATCCAATCATGGCCGATGCGGCAAGCGAACCTGCGGCAATCGTCGAGGGCATACTCGCATCCCTGGAAATCAAATAGGAACGGCGGGGGCCGGAGCCCCCGCCGCTTGGCCAGCGAGCCGGGTTAGCGGAGCGCGCCGGTGCGGATGAAACCGTCCTGGCCATTGGCCTCGACATGGCTCCACTGGCCGTTGACGTCCAGTACCCGGACCTGGGCGCCGGCATTGACCACTGTGATGATGGCCGAGTTGCTATCCGGCTGCACGGTTACCGCAGCACCATCCGCCGTCACCGTCCGCATCGAGGAATAAGGATAGCCGGTGTTGGTGGCAGGATAGGTTGTGGGGTAGGCCGAGCTGCCCGCATAGGCCGCCACGACATGCCACGTGCCGTCGATATTGTTGCCATTGGCGTCGCCCGGGCCGCGATCGTTCACATAGGTATAGAGCGGCATGCCATTCGACGTCGCCCACTGCATCTGGCCATCGGCGCGCTGGATCAGTGTCAGCCCATTGGTGGAAACGGCACCCGCCGGAGCATAGACCGGCGGCCAGTACTGGGCGCACTGGTCATAACAGTTCGAGCGGCCGGCTGAATCCCGGTCGAACACGTAGACGGTCATGCCATTCGCGGTCGTCAACACGGTACCGGCAGCAGCCGTGGTGGAAGCCGGCGTATAGACCGGGGCGGGCGCATAGGCGGGCACCACCGGCGCGGGGGCGGGTACGACAGTCTGGTCGGACGCAACATACGGCTCGGGCGCGACGTAGCTGCTCTCCTCGACCGGACGGCCAACACAGGCGGCGAGCAGGGCCAGGCCGGAGACGGCCAGCACCGGCTGCCAAAGCGATAATTTTCGCGGCATCGGGATCTCCATGGCTAGCCGAATGTTCCGTCGGCGATTCGGAAGGATACTCGTGGAACAACCCCGATGCCCGCCGTTGGTTCGCCGCGCGGGCCACTTCTGTATTCGCTTATTGCCCCGTCTTTATCACCAGGTTTTCTTGGCCACTTCGCTTTCACCCCGCGCCCAGGATAGCGCGGCGGCGCGCGAGACTGGCCGCGGGCCAGAGCGCGTTCAAATCGTAATAAACCTCAACCGCCGGCACATCGTCGGGCAGCCGGACCCAAGGCAGTTTCGAGCGGGTAAAGATAT
The DNA here is from genome assembly GCA_036493015.1 of Dongiaceae bacterium. Lineage (GTDB taxonomy): Bacteria > Pseudomonadota > Alphaproteobacteria > Dongiales > Dongiaceae > DASXQK01. The sequence continues at coordinate 5,120 of DASXQK010000364.1, forward strand.
GCACATCCGGCGGCAGGGCCGAGGCATCGTCCAGCGTGCCGACACGAACGAAACGCAGCGCCGGCCGGCGGCCGTAATCGCTCCACAGCGCGATGCGGCAGGCCGGGCAGCGATAGATGTCGTGGGGCCGGCCGCTATCGGTGGGCATGTTCACCGCTTCCGGCTTGCCCGAAAAGATCTCGATACGATCCGTCTCGATCAGCGCATTCAGCGCAAAGGCGCTGCCGGTCTGGCGCTGGCAATCGCGGCAGTGGCAGCAATGAACGAACATGGGCTTCGTTTTGAGCCGATAGCGAATGGCGCCGCAGGCGCAGCCGCCTTCCAGAGGTTGGGTCATCTTTTTCCTCCCTTTTAATTTGCCGGAACGCTAGCAGAGCAGCGGAAACGATGCTCAGCCGTTTACAGCCGTCACCGCCTCGACCATGCTGCCTCCATCCAAACCAAAGGAGAGACGCCCGTGCTGGAAAAGGGAAAGAGCTATCTCATCACCATGTGGGCCGATATCGAGAAACCGGTCGAATGGCATCACTGCAAGGTCGTCGAAACCCATGACTCGATGGCCAGGATCAGCCATGACGGCAAAACCGTGGTGATCAATCTCGCTTCCCGCGCCTTCATCTCGGCGGTGGAGGAGAAATAGC
>DASXQK010000365.1:0-3850 GCA_036493015.1 Dongiaceae bacterium
CGATGCGGCGCTCGCCGATGCGGGCGTGGATGCCGCCGACATCGACCGCATCTATGTCGGCCATTTCAATGCCGGATTCTCCAAGCAGGATTTTCCTTCCTCGCTGGCACTCCAGGCTTCGCCGAAATTCCGCTTCAAGCCGGCAACACGGGTGGAAAATGCCTGTGCCACGGGCAGTGCCGCGATCCATGCGGGGCTCACCAGCCTAGCGGCCAAACAGGCGCGGCTGGTGCTGGCGATCGGTGTGGAGAAGATGACCGATACGCCGGGTGCGGAAGTGGGCGCCAATCTGCTGAAGGCGAGTTATCTGAAGGATGAGGCAGGCGTGGAGGGCGGCTTTGCCGGCATCTTCGCGCGTATCGCCCAGCAATATTTCCAGCGTTATGGCGACAAGTCGGACGCGCTGGCGAAGATTGCCGCCAAGAACCACCGCAACGGCGTGGACAATCCCTATGCCCAGCTGCGCAAAGATCTGGGCTACGAATTCTGCCGCACGGTCTCCGACAAGAACCCGATGGTGGCAGCGCCCTTGCGGCGCACGGATTGCAGCCTGGTCTCCGATGGCGCTGCCGCTGTCGTGCTGGCGGATTTCGACACGGCGCTGGCGATGAAGAAGGCGGTCGCCTTCCGCGCTGTGCGCCAGGTGAACGATTTCCTGCCCATGCGCGGGCGCGATGTGACGGCCTTCGAAGGGCCTCGCCAGGCCTGGGCCCAGGCGCTGGGCGATGCCAGGCTTTCGATCGATGATCTGAGCCTGGTCGAGACCCATGACTGCTTCACCATCGCCGAGCTGATCGAATACGAGGCCATGGGTCTGACGGCGCCGGGCGAGGGCGCGCGCGCCATCGATGAGGGCTGGGTGGAAAAGGGCGGCAGACTGCCGGTCAATCCCTCGGGCGGGCTGAAGGCCAAGGGCCACCCCATCGGCGCTACCGGCGTCTCAATGCATGCGCTCGCGGCAATGCAGCTGACCGGCACGGCCGGCGGCATGCAAATCAAGGATGCGAAGCTCGCCGGCGTGTTCAATATGGGCGGGGCGGCGGTCGCCAATTACGTCAGCATTCTGGAGCCGCTGCGCGGCTGATTTTTCTCTCACTCATCAATCGAAAGTCGGGGTCATGTTCAAAGCGCTTCTGCTCGAGGAAAAGGACGGCAAGGTTTCCAACCGGATCACGGAACTGGCCGAAGACAAATTGCCGGCGGGTGACGTGACCGTCGCGGTCGAGTACTCGACCCTGAACTACAAGGACGGGCTGATCCTGGGCGGGCTCGGCCGGCTGGTGCGCAACTATCCCCATGTGCCGGGCGTGGATTTCGCCGGCCGCGTGCTGGAATCAAGCCATCCAAAATGGAAAGTGGGCGATGCGGTCGTGCTCACTGGCTGGCGCGTGGGTGAAACCCAATGGGGCGGCTATGGCCAGAAGGCGCGGGTCAAGGGCGACTGGCTGGTGGCGCTGCCCATGGGCATGACGGCGCGCCAGGCCATGGCCATCGGCACGGCCGGATTTACCAGCATGCTGGCGGTGATGGCGCTGGAAGAGCATGGCGTCGGCCCGGCCTCGGGCGAGGTGCTGGTGACGGGTGCGGCCGGCGGCCTCGGCAGTGTGGCCGTCAGCATCCTGGCCAAGCTCGGCTACAAGGTTGCGGCCTCGACGGGCCGGACGGAGACCCATGAGTATCTGAAGAAGCTGGGGGCCTCGGCGATCGTTGAGCGCAGCGCGATCGAGAAACTGCCGGCCAAGCCGCTGGAGAGCGAGCGCTGGGCCGGCTGTATCGATTCCGTCGGCGGCAGCACGCTGGCCAATGCGATGGCCAGCATGAAGTATCACGGTGCCATCGCCTCCTGCGGCCTTGCCGGCGGCACGAAACTGGAGACGACGGTCATTCCCTTCCTGCTGCGCGGCGTATCGGTGCTGGGCATCGATTCCGTGATGTGCCCGCTCAGCCGCCGCGAGAAGGCCTGGGCAAGGCTCGCCCGCGATCTGCCGATGGATCAGCTCGATAGCATGATCGTGCCGGCGAAGCTGGGCGATCTGGCGAAGCTGGGTAGCGAGATCCTGGCCGGCAAGGTGCGCGGCCGCGTCGTCGTCGACGTGAATGCGTAGCGGGCGACAGCATGGACGCTCGGGTCAGGCCTGCGGCCGCCCGAACATGACGGAAGAGTAAGCGCGCGGCCTCGCCCGGTCGTCATGGCCGGACTTGACCCGGCCATTCATCTTCACCGTGCTCTACGCCCGCGCCACGGCAACGTTGTCGTCGTCGACGCGGGTCACCACCAAATTGACGATGGCCGGCGCGTTGCCATGGGCGGTGTTGGCGATGATCTGATCGCCTTCGCGCAGCAACTCCTGCGCTGAATCGAAATATCCCGTGGTCAGAAGATCGTCGGTCGCGCTGCGGTAGTGCCAGAGCGTGAAACCATTGGCATAGGCAAGGACGCTGAGCTCGCGGGCAAGAAACGCCATGTCGCCATCTCCCCCATAGATTGCATCTACTCACGCAATATTACGCTTAATACGTAATATTGTCAAGTGAAAATGTCGCATGGAAGCAGGAATTACTATTTTAGGTTATCAATAATGGTGGCGGCCGTGTCCGATTGCTTCTTCATGATGTTGGACAGGACTTCGAGGAATTTAGATCGCCGGTCCATGATCATCTGCAGGCGCATCTGCAGTTCTTCGCTGACATCCGAAAGCGACTGCAATTGCCCGGCTGCGGCATCGCTCGCCTGGCGGAGAAGGGTAGCATCGTCAGCCGCAACGCTGCCCGTGCGGCTGTGGAGATCCGCTGCCAGTTTGCGCCGGCGGCAAAGCCGCTCGTTGCGCTTGCGGATCTCGTCCATGATCGCCTTCAGATCGGCCGCGTTCTCTTCGGCCTCCTCCATCATGACCAGGGTGATCAATTCCATGATGTCGTCAGACATCTGCGATTGCCTCCTTGCCCAATCCTCAGCAGGCCACGACAACAATGAAGAACGGATAGAGCGCTAGCTGAATTCGCCGGAACCGGTGATGCGATAGACGCTCTTCACTCCGGCTATCGGCAGGCGGATTTCCTTAAGCGGGTTGAATTGTGCCAGCACGAGGAGATCGTCGCTGCTGCGCACGAACTGCTTGATAAGCGCTTCGCCATCGATCATTTCGACGGCTACGAAGCAGCCCTTGGTCAACGGCCGGTTCGGATTCACATACAATATCTCGCCGGCGTAGTAGCGCGGCTCCATGGATTCGCCATGAACATAGAGGGCGAAGGCGTTGGATACGCTGGTCAGCGACGGTGGCCGGACGATGAATTCTTTGGCTTCACCCTCGTTGATATAGACCCCGCCCGCACCACCCCTGACGGTGCCCATGACAGGCAGGTCACGGGGCAGCACGGGGGGAGAATTCGGTGGGCGAATTGGGTCCTGGCCTTGTGGCGCAGGCTCGCCGCCTGGCTCGCGCGGCACGCCTGCGAGGTCCAGTACGTCGGCGCGCGGAACGCCGCGAGAGGCGAAAAGGTCGGCAAGCTGATTGACGAACTCCATAGGCAGAAAGTTGCGGCGGTAGCGGTCTTCGTAATGTTGGTAGCGGGTGAGGGTCCAGCCCAACGCTTCTGATACGGCGCGCATGGAAAGGCCCGCGCTCTCGCGCAGCATCTTCAATCGCCGGGCAGCTTGAGACGTTTCTGACATATCCACAGCATACGCATAATATAACCGCTTATCCAGTTATTTTGCGGTTGACAAAACGCAGACTTACGCATAGCGTAAATATAGGCGATTATATACATGAGTGACAGACCATGCGTAAAAATGCTAGGAAACTCGCGGGGTTGTCGTTCTCCATGACTCTGTCAGCCGCAATCC
>DASXQK010000366.1:0-4580 GCA_036493015.1 Dongiaceae bacterium
CGATACCGGGCTTGCCGGCAAGCGGGTCGGCGTGCAGCGCGCCACCGTGTACGAGGCTTATCTGCGCGCCAAATTCCCCGATGCGGTGCCGGTGCTTTATGACACCCAGGAGAATGCCGATGACGACCTGGCCGCGGGCAAAATCGATCTCGTGCTGGCCGATTGGGTTCAGCTCTCACAGGATTTCCTGAAGAGCGACGAGGGCAAGGATTATGAATTCGCCGGCCCGCCCCAGATCGACCCCCCGATCCTGGGCGAGGGCGCCGGCATTGCGGTGCGCAAGGACGATCCGCAACTACTGGCGGCCTTCAACCAGGCGCTGAAGGAGATTCGCGCCGAGGGCATCTATAAACGCCTCAACGACAAATATTTCGATTTCGACATCTACGGCGATTAGCAGGCGGAGCCAAACGGTGCCGCATCAAAATCGCGTCACGCCCTTCTCCACTATCGAAGCTGTCGCGGCGCGCGGCACGCTGATGGGAAACCGCGGCATCCTGCATGACGAGCGGGGCAGGGTTGGGGTTGCACGCTGGCGCCATCCCCATTGGGTCACCTGCCTGCTGGAATTCAAGTCGCGCTGGCGGCCGGTGATGCAGCCCCATGCCTATACCGAGCTATTTTTTCTCGACGAGGCAACCGCCTTTGCCGCCGGCCATCGGCCCTGCGGTGAATGCCGGCGCCCCGATTACTTGCGCTTTCTTGATGCCTGGGCGAAGGCAACCGGCAAGCCCGATCGATCGAGCCTGCGGGCGGTGGCGATCGACGAGATCATGCATGAGAGCCGGCATAAGACCGGCAGCCGCGAGCAACGGGTCTGGCGGGCTGATCTCGCCGATCTGCCTGACGGAAGTTTTTTTAAGCTACCCGGCGATCCCCATGCCTGGGTCGTGGCCGGCGGAAAAATCTTGCGCTGGAGCCATCACGGCTACGATGCGCTGAGAGCGCATCCGCGTGTCGAGGTGGAGGTGCTGACGCCCAAGGTAAGCGTCGCTGCCTTCAGGGCTGGCTACCGGCCGGTGCTCCATTCAAGCGCCCGGACGTTGCCGGGGCCGGGTTGATTTCTGCCGGGCTGGCGGGAACGCCTCCGAAATTTGCGGCAAAGGCGCGCCAATCGCCCTTGGGCGACTGGCACTCCTGGCCCTGGCCCATCAGCTTGACGCCCTTGAAGGTCCAGGATTTGCGCCACAGCTTCAGATCGCCCATGACTTTGCCGATGAAGCGCCGGCGCATGCGCTGAAGCACGATTTTGTGCCAGAACAGCCAATAGACGGCAACGAGCAGAATGAACACACCGCCCACGACCGGCCAGCTTCCCTTCCAATAGGCCAGCACCATCAAGGCCAGGCCCACGAGGATGAACTGCCCCTTATCGGTCTCGCTGTTGCCGGGAAAGTCGAGATGGTTGGTGATGCCGGAGGAGAAGGCCACAGTGGCGCGTCCGTCCTGGAGCGCCTTTTGCAGCACGGCAAGCGATTCATTGTCTGTCATGGCGCCTGAGGTTTAGCCGACCGGCGCGCCGCTGCCAAGACGGCAAGACGGATCATGGGTGGCCTTGAGTCCCTGCACGGCCCACAGCCATAATCCGGACGTCAAGACCGAGGGGCCCCGTTTCATGACCACGCGCACCCATGCCGAGATCGTCATCATCGGCGGCGGCATCATCGGCTGCAGCATCGCCTATCACCTGACGCGCATGGGCAAACAAGATGTGGTCATCCTCGAGAAAAGCGGTGTCACCCATGGCGCCACCTGGCATGCCGCCGGTCTGGTCGGACAATTGCGCTCTTCTCGCAACGTGACCCGCATGCTTCAGCGCAGTGTCGAGCTGTATGACGGGCTCGAGGCCGAAACCGGCCAGGCCATCGACTGGAAAAAGGTCGGCAGCCTCAGGCTCGCCTGTTCGCCCGAACGTCTGCTGGAGGTGAAACGCGCCGCCACCATGGCCAAGAGCTTCGGCCTGGAAATGCATCTGATCTCGCCCGCCGAGGCGCAGGCGCTGTTCCCGCTGATGACCACCACCGATGTCATCGCCGCGGCGTTCCTGCCCAGCGATGGCTATATCGATCCGGCCAGTGTCGCCCAGGCGCTGGCGCGCGGCGCGCGCATGAAGGGGGCGAAGATCGTCGAGGGCGCACGCGTGACCTCGATTACGGTGGAGGGCAAGCGAGCCCGGCGTGTCGTCACCGATCAGGGGGAATATGACTGCGATATCCTGGTCAACTGCGCGGGGATGTGGGGCCGTGAAATCGGCCAGATGACCGGCACCAGGGTGCCCTCGCTGGCGCTGGAGCACCAGTATCTGGTGACCGATCCGATTCCCGACATGCCGAAGGGAATGCCGACCCTGCGCGATCCCGATCTGCTGGTCTATTACAAGCCCGAGGTGAGTGGCATCGCCGTAGGCGGTTATGAGCCCGACACCAAACCCTTCGGCGATCGCGGCATTCCGAAAACTTTCGCCCAGGAGCTGTTGCCGGAAAATTTCGACCGCTTCGAACAGCTCGCCACGCTGGCCGCCAAACGCACGCCGATTTTGGAAAATGTGGGCGTGCGCCGGCTCGTCAACGGGCCCATCCCCTATTCTGCCGATGCGGATTTCATCATGGGCAAATCGCCGGAACTCGATAACGCTTATGTCGCCGCCGGTTTTCTCTACGGCATCGCGGCCGGTGGCGGTGCTGGCCGCATGATGGCCGAGTGGATCGTCGAGGGCGAACCAAGCCTGGATCTCTGGCCGCTTGATGTGCGCCGCTTCGCCTATCACCACAATACGCGCCATTTCATGTATCCGCGTGCCATCGAGCTTTATGGCCATCATTACAAGGTCGCCTATCCGGGGCTGGAGCATGAGAGCGCGCGGGGCATCCGCCGCAGTCCGCTCTATGCGATGCTGAAAGAGAAAGGCGCGGTCTACGGCTCCAAGGCGGGATGGGAGCGGCCGAACTGGTTTGCGCCATCCGGGGTGGAAGCCGTCGACAGGCCCTCCTTCCGCAAGCCCAACTGGTTCGAGCCTGTCGGCGCCGAACATCGCGCCGTGCGTGAAGGGGTCGCGCTGATCGACCAGACCTCGTTCAGCAAATTCGAACTCAGCGGCAAAGGCGCGCTCGCCGCCCTGCAGCATCTCGCCGTCTCGAACATGGACAAACCCGCGGGCAGCGTCGTCTATACCCAGCTCTGCAACGAGCGCGGCGGGATCGAGGCGGACCTCACCATCACGCGGCTTTCCACCGATCGCTTCTACATCGTTACCGGCAGCGGCTTTGCCGTGCATGACCGGCACTGGATCGAAAGCCATCTGCCCGGCGACGGGTCGGCCACGATCTGCGATATCACGTCGTCCCGCGCGGTCATCAATATCTGCGGGCCGAAGGCGCGTGCGGTGCTGCAGCGGTTGAGCGAGGACGATCTCGGCAACAATGCCTTTCCTTTCGCAACGGCGCGCGAGATCGCCATAGGTGCAGCGCCGGTGCTCGCTATCCGTATCGGCTATGTCGGCGAGCTGGGCTGGGAATTGCACATCCCCACGGAGTTCGCTGGCCATGTTTATGAGCAGCTCTGGGAAGCGGGCCAGGATCTCGGCATCGTCAATGCCGGCTATCGTGCCATCGATACGCTGCGGGTGGAAAAGGGCTATCTCTACTGGAGTTCGGATATCACGCCGGACTACAACCCATACGAAGCTGGCCTTGGCTCGCGCGTCGCCTTGAAGAAAGGCGATTTCATCGGCCGTGCGGCGCTGGCGAAGATCAAGGCCGAGGGCATCACCCGCAAGCTGTGCATTTTCACCCTGGAAAAGCCGCTGACCGTCTTCGGCGGGGAAGCGATCCTGCATCGAGGCAAGGTCGTCTCCGTCACCAGCAGCGCCAATTTCGGCCATACCATCGGCACGCCGATCGTCTATGGCTATCTGCCCATGGAGATATCCAACGATCAGGGCTTCAGCGTCGAAGCCTTCGGCGAGGAGGCACCCGCCATCCGCCATGACGGCCCGCTCTACGATTCGGAGATGAAGCGGTTGAAGGGTTAGTCGAGCACAAGAATAGAAATCACGGCCAGCTCCCTCTCCGCCCTTCAGGGTGGAGAGGGAGTCAAACCTATGCCCTCTAAGCAAACGCGCAGACGTCGCCCGGAGCCCTAACAATGCCGCTCGAACCCGAGATACTCGAAGCACTCAAGCGCATACCGCTGCTGGCGAAGGAACCGGCGGCGACGCTTGCGACCCTTCGCCTGGGCGGGCTCACCAACCGCAATTACCGGATCGAGGCGCCGTCGGGGTGCTATGTGCTGCGCATCCCGGGCGAAAAGACCGGCGATTACATCAACCGCAAGGTCGAGGCTCATAACGCGCGCGCCGCGGCGGCGGCGAAGGTCAATGCCGAGGTCCTGTTCCTCGACGAGGGCGATGGATTGATGCTCTGCCGTTATCTCGACGATAGCGTCTCCATGACTCCCGCGCTGTTTCATCAACGCAAGGGCGCGCCCGGGCGCGCGGCGCTGGCGCTCAGGCAAATGCACCGCTCCGGCCAGCGCTTCGAGTTCCGCTTCGAATTGTTCAGCATGATCGATGACTATCTCAA
>DASXQK010000367.1:0-1620 GCA_036493015.1 Dongiaceae bacterium
AGGGCGGTTTGCGGGACTTCGCAGCTGCTCCCTTCTTGCCTGCCCGGGGCGTTGGCGCATCTGTCTTCTTCGTGGGTTTGGCCATGCTGCGGCCCTTGCAAAAAAGGACGGTATTGGGTAGCCCCGGTCCAGAGGATGCAAGGCAATTCTTCGCCTTAGATCTTGTCCTAATGCGTGGGCGGGTCAATGCCGGCCCGAAGGCGGCGGGAGCGCGCGTCAGGGCTGATTTGGGCCCGCGCTGATTCGTCTACACCGGACGAAGCCGGACAATGTACCGAACCCTGCAACTTGCAGACCGAAACGCGCCTAACGTGGTCTTTTGACAATACCAACCGCGATGGCCGAAATCCCGAGCATCGAGGCCGCGGCGCCGTAAAGCAATCCATGGGGAAGCACAGGCAACAACGCGCCCGCCAGAAGAGGTCCTGCGCCCGCCCCCAGATCGCGCCATGTCGCCAGCCGCGCCAGCGCCGGCACGCGATCCCGGCCGGGGTTCTCGATGGCGACCAGCGGGGCCGGGATCGGCTGGACCAAGCCGCGCAGGACGACCACCAGCACCGCACCAATCCAGAGCGCCCCTGCCCCGATCACGGCAAGCCCCGCCGCCGTGGAGATCGACAACAACGTGAGCATGCGACGGGCCCCGTAGCGTTGGGCCAGGGCGCCGCCGGTCGGCCCGAGTACGATTTCGGCGATATACCGCAGCGCCAGCGCCGATCCCGCCGCGAGTCCCGCGTATTCGGGAATGGCCGCGGCGGCAAGGACCGAGATTCCCAGCACGAAGAGACCGTCGAGCGTCATGCCCTGGATGAAGGACCAGGTGTCAAGGCGAGACGGCAGCCCGAAGCGCGGCCGCTGCAACCGCTCCGGTCTTCCCTCGCCGGCTTGGGGAAGCCGGGCGGCAAACGGGATGGCGAGCAGGGCTGCGCAGCTCAGCACGAGAAATGCCATTCGCGGTCCGGCGAACTGGGACACCACGGCGCCGACGATTAGCCCGCTCACCGGTCCGGTGGCGATGATGGCCCGCATCCTGCCGCTGCGCCGTGCCGCGCCTGTCGGCTCGGCGGTCGCCAGAGCCTGGGTCGCGATGTTCATCGCGGCGAAGGACAACCCCCATAGCAGTCGCGCGATGAGCAGGCCCCAAATGCCGGACAGCGTGGCATAGCCGAAGGTCGACAGCAGCGAGCCGGACGCCGCCAGCAGGCAGGCCAAACGCGGCCCGCGTTCGGCGAAGAAGCGTGCGACCCAGCCATAGCCGGCTATCCGCACCAGGCGATTGGCCGCAAGCAGCAGCCCGGCCTCCGCCAGGCTGACGCCGAACGTGACGTGGTGGAGCGGCAACAGCAGGTAGAGCAGAGTATCGCCCGGCTGGGCGAAGGCCAGGCTAAGAGAGGCGTTCCGCGAATGACGATCGGCAGCGTCCGTTGCCGCAGCGGGTTGGGCCGCCGATGCCGTCTCCACGGTCATGCCAGCTATTCCGCGTCGTGCCTGAGCCGGCTGGGCAGCAATTCGCCACGCCCTTCAAGGATCGGATAGGCAGCCGCGGAAAGGTGTGCATTGACGCGCTTCAAATCGCGCAGGATGTCGAGGTGAAGCCTTCCCGCCTCCACGATTTCCGAC
>DASXQK010000368.1:0-3472 GCA_036493015.1 Dongiaceae bacterium
CCCATACCGTTCAGGCGGCGACCGCGAGCTTGGCGCCGGATGCCAGCTTCCTCAGATGCGCGCAGCCGAGCTCGGCATAGGTGAGGGGATGGGCAACGCGCGGATCCTGCTCCGCCTCCTGCACCAGCCAGCCGTTGTAATTCGCCTTGGCGAGGATGGCGAAGACGGATTTGTAATCGACGATGCCATCGCCCGGTGCAGTGAACAGACCCTCCAGCACCGCGGCGGAGAAGCTGACATCCCGGCGCTGCACGGCGGCCAGCGCATAGCCGCGGATATCCTTGCAATGGACATGCACGATGCGCTTGGCATGGCGCTTGGCTACATCCACCGGATCGCCGCCGGCAAAGGTCATATGGCCGGTATCGAGCAGAAGCCCGACCGAGGGGCCAGTATTCTCCATCAGCCGGTCGACGTCTTCGGCACTCTGGATGACCGTGCCCATATGGTGGTGGACCGCCATGCGCACGCCCTTGTCCTGCATGTAGTTCGCGCATTCGGTGAAGCGCTGGCCGAGTTGCTTCCATTCCGCGGCGGTATTCAACTTGGGCCGGCTGGAGGCCGATGCGGCGGCATTCAGGATGATCTCGCCGGTGGTCTCGGCAAAGACCATGACATCGGATTTGAGCGCCGAGAGCAGGGTCAGATGATCCTTCATCGCCGCGATCTCGGTCTTCGAATCCCGGCGCAGCAGTTCCGCGCTATACCAGCCGGAGACCAGCGACAGGCCATGCTTCTTCAGGATCGGCCCCAGCTTGCCGGCCTGGCGCGGGAACTTGCGGCCAAGCTCGACGCCGCTGAAGCCCGCCTGCCTGGCTTCCGACAGGCATTGGTCGAGCGGAATGAAGTCGCCCAGCCAATGCAGGCAGTCATTGGTCCAGCCGATGGGGTTGATGCCAAGCTTCACGGTCATGGTCGTATTCCTTGGATTGGGATTGCGATTGAAGGATAGAGGTCAGCGATCGTCGCGCCGCGTGGTCGCTTCGACATAGCCGACGCGCGCCTTGCGAACCTGTTCGCGTTTGGCGGTCTCGGCCACCGGCACGTCCCACCACGCCCCGCCTTCGCGGGTGGAGATGGCGGGATCGGTCTCGATGACGATCACATGGCTGCGGGATGATTTCTTCGCGCGGTCGAAGGCCCTTTCCAGCTCGGCGATGCTGCCGACGGTCTCGGCCTCCGCGCCCAGGCTGCGGGCATGGGCAGCGAAATCGATCTCGGGTGCGTTGTCGGGCAGAAGGTTGTTGAACGGCTTGTCGCCCACCGATTGCTGCAGACGGTTGATGCAGCCATAGCCGCGATTGTTCAGCAGCACGACATCGAGCTTAAGGCCCATCATCACCGAGGTGGCGAGCTCGGAATTCATCATCAGATAGCTGCCATCGCCGACCATCACGACCACGCGGCGATCCGGGAAGGCCATCTTCACGCCGAGCCCACCGGCGATTTCGTAGCCCATGCAGGAAAAGCCATATTCCAGGTGGTAGCCCCTGGAATCGACCGTGCGCCACAGCTTGTGCAGCTCGCCCGGCAGGCCGCCGGCCGCACAGACCATGATATCGCTCGGTCCCGCCTTGCGATTGACCGCGCCCAGTACCTGGGCATCGGAAGCAAGTGCATTTCCCTTGGGTGGTGCTGTGACCTTGTCGATGACCGCCTGCCAGGAGTCCCGCGCCGCACTGGCGCGTTTCGTCCAGGCGGCGGGCGCATGCCAGTCGCCCAGCGCCTTATCGATAGCGGCAAGGCCGGCTTTGGCGTCGGCCACCAACGACAGGGCGTTCTGCTTGCCGGCATCGAAGGCCGCAACATTCAACTGAATTAGTTTCGCGTCGGCCGACCACAGCGCCTGGGAGCCGGTGGTGAAATCCTGCAGCCGCGTGCCGATGGCGAGGATGACGTCGGCCTTGCGGACGAGCTCATTGCTGGCGGCCGAGCCGGTGACGCCGATCGAGCCCATGTTCAGTGCATGCGTCCAGGGTAGAGCGCCTTTGCCGGCCTGGGTCTCGCCCACCGGCATGCCGTGGCGCTCGGCGAAATCGGCGAGGGTGGCAGCCGCTTCGCTGTAATGCACGCCGCCACCGGCGATGATGAAGGGCGCCTTGGCCTTGCGCAGCGCCGCAAGGGCTTGGCTCAGTTCCCGGTCATCGGGCCCTGGCCGGCGCGGATGATGGATGCGCCGCTCGAAGAAACTCTCCGGGTATTCGCCGGCTTCTGCCTGAACGTCTTGGGGCAAAGAGAGCACGACCGGCCCGCAATCGGCGGGATCGGTCAGCACCCGCATCGCCTGGGGCAGGCTCGCCAAAAGCTGCTCGGGCCGCGTGATGCGATCCCAATAGCGTGACACCGGCTTAAAGCAGTCATTGGCCGAGATGGTCGGGTCGCTGAAATTCTCGATCTGCTGCAATACCGGGTCTGGCCTGCGATTGGCGAAGATATCGCCGGGCAGCAGCAGCAGCGGCAATCGATCGACATGGGCGAGCGCCGCTGCCGTCACCATGTTGGTGGCACCCGGGCCGATGGAGCTGGTGCAGGCCATCATGCGCCGGCGATTGCTGGCCTTGGCGAAGGCGATCGCCGCATGGGCCATAGCCTGTTCGTTATGGGCACGATAGGTGGGCAGCGTGTTGCCGATCTCGGCCAGCGCCTGGCCGAAGCCTGCAACATTGCCATGGCCGAAGATTGCAAAGACGCCGGCGAAGAGGGACTTTTCCTCGCCATCGATGATGGTCCATTGCGCCGCCATGTAGCGCGCAAGAGCCTGGGCCATGGTCATTTTTGGCATGGGATCACCCGACGCTTTGCATAGGATTGAGTTGCTTCGGATTGGCGAATTCTCGCCGCGCTTTCTGCCACGCCTCGATCAGGCGCCCGTAGTAACTGGCGATCTGATTGATGGCCGCATCGTCGTTCATCGTGCCGGCAAGCCACGCGTCGGCGGCGGCACCGAAGATGCTGCGGCCCACGGCAAAGCCCTTGCAGATCGGATGCGCCGCCGCGGCGCTCAGCTGTCGGATAAGATCGGCTTCGGGTGCGTCGAGGCCCAGCAGCAGGACGCCGCGGCACCACGGATCGCATCCGCGAATGGTTGCATCGAGCAGGGTCCAGCCCGCCGCGTCATTGGGGGCAGCGAGCTTCCACCAGTCCGGCTTGATGCCGAGCTTGTAGATCTCGCCCATGATCGTCGTGACCGCTTTCGCATCGCCCGGATTTTTCTTGTCGGTGATGATCTCGAGCAGCAGCTCGCGGTCTGACGCGCGGCAAGCTTCATCCAGCACCGCGACTTGCCGGCGCTGGGCATCGGCGATTTCCGGCGGATCGTCGGGATGCCAAAAGACGAGACATTTGGCGACATGAGAGGCCGGCCATTCCCGCATGATGACGGCGGGATCGCACCCGCCCTCGAAGACCAGCGGCGTATTGTCCGGCAGTTCCATCGGGCGGGCGACCCAGTGGTTTCGGTCACCGGTTTCCT
>DASXQK010000369.1:0-7294 GCA_036493015.1 Dongiaceae bacterium
CCGTCCTGCCGGGCGGCTTCCGCCAGCAGGAATACCCGGATGGCGCTCGAGAGATTGCGCCCGGCCCGCCCGCGGTCGATCTCGCCCACCAAACGGGCCAGCGGCCAGCCGCGCGCCTTGGCCCGCTCACGCAAAGCGGCCCAGAATTCCGGCTCCAGCGATAGGCTGGTGCGGTGGCCCGCGACCGTCACGGAGCGCTTGGTCAGCGCCATGGCGTTACTTGCTCGGCCCCACCATGTCCTGTGGGCGCACCCACTGCTCAAACTGTTCAGCGGTCAGGAAACCGAGCGCCATCGCCGCTTCCTTGAGTCCGGTATTTTCCTTCTGCGCCTTCTTGGCGACTTTGGCCGCATTGTCATAGCCGATATGGGGGGTCAGCGCCGTCACCAGCATCAGCGACTTCTTCATCAGCTCATCGATACGCGCGCGATTGGCTTCGATGCCCACCACGCAATTGTCGGTGAAGCTGATGCAGGCATCGCTGAGCAGGCGGCCGGATTGCAGCAGATTGTAGATGATGACCGGCTTGAAGACGTTGAGTTCGAAATGGCCCTGGCTGCCGGCAATCGTCACGGTGACATGATTGCCCATCACCTGGGTTGCCACCATGGTCAGCGCTTCCGCCTGCGTCGGGTTGACCTTGCCCGGCATGATGGAGGAGCCGGGCTCGTTTTCCGGCAACATCAGCTCACCGATTCCAGAGCGCGGGCCGGAGCCCGCGAGGCGAATGTCGTTGGCGATCTTGGTTAGCGATACCGCCAGCGTGTTGTAGACGCCGGAAAGCTCGACCATGGAATCATGGGCCGCCATCGCTTCGAACTTGTTCTTCGCCGTGATGAAAGGAAGCCTGGTCAGCCGCGCCATGTCGGCCGCGAACTGTTCGGCGAAACCGGTCTTGGCGTTGAGGCCGGTGCCGACGGCCGTGCCGCCCTGCGCCAGCGGATAGAGGCGGGGCAGGCTCGCTTCCACCCGATCGATGCCGAGCGCCACCTGCGCTGCATAGCCCGAGAATTCCTGCCCCAGGGTGATCGGCGTTGCATCCTGCATATGGGTGCGGCCGATCTTCACGATGTCGGCGAACTGGTGCGCCTTCCGCTCCAGCGCCTCGCGCAGGTGCTTGAGGGCCGGCAGTATATGCAGATGGATCTGGCGTACCGCCGAGACATGCATGGCCGTGGGGAAACTATCGTTGGAAGATTGCCCCATATTCACATGATCGTTCGGATGCACGGGCTTTTTGCCGCCACGCTTGCCGGTCAGCATCTCGTTGGCGCGGCCGGCGATCACCTCGTTCGCATTCATGTTGGTCTGGGTCCCGGAGCCCGTCTGCCAGACCACCAGCGGGAATTCCTCGTCCAGCTTGCCGGCGGCAACTTCAGCGGCGGCGGCGACGATGGCCTCGCCCAGTTTGCGGTCGAGCACGCCCAGATGCATGTTGGTCTCGGCCGCTGCCTGTTTCAGCAGGCCGAAGCCGTGGACCAGGGTCGCCGGCATGCGTTCGCCGCCGATGCGGAAATTCTGCAGCGAGCGTTGCGTCTGTGCACCCCAGTAATGATCGGCGGGCACCGCAATCTCGCCCATGGAATCGCTTTCGATGCGGGTGGCTTCGGCTGTCATGGGATCAACCCTGGTTCGCGGACGTCATTGAGAAGGTTCTATCTGCCAAAGAGCGCAAGGGGAAGGCCGGGCTATTTCTTGGCTCGCACGGCCTTGTTTCGAGCCTTCGGTGCGCTTTTGCGCGCCGACTTGCGGGGCGACTTCGCGTCATGGCTGCGCCGCGCCGCGGATGCGGCATCCTTGACCCAGCGCTGCAATTCCTCGGGCTCCTCGATCACCGCCGGTGGCGCTTCCCAATAGCCGAGCGCGATGCGCTTGCCGCGTTTCGTTGCATAGGTGAAGGGGTGCATGCCTTCCTTTTCGAAGGCCGGGCGGTTGGTATCGTCAGCCTTCAGATACAGGGTCTCGTTGTCGACGAACCCGACCATCCGCCCCTGCATGAACAGAGCATGCCCGCCGAACATGACTCGGCTGCTGATACTGCCCAGCGGCTCAAGCTGGTCGAGAAGGTATTCGAGCAGCGGACTATCCTTCACCATGGCGGCAGGATAAAGCGTCGGCCGTTGCAATTCGACCCTCGCCAATCCCCTTCCGTTACCGGAAGGGGATGGCGAAAGGCCAACCGCCGTCACAGCGGCTGGCCGTGACGGTCGAGCGGCGGCAGGCCGATATCCCGGCGCAGATGGTTGTTGCCCAGGAACAGCGGCGGTGCGCGCCCGATCCGCTGGCGCCGCTGCCGGCGCCGGCGGTGCAGCAAGGCTCTCGCGGCTTGCGTCAAACCATCGACGATTGCCGCCCGTGCGCGGCCGGGTGCGAGCAAAAACAGTTCATTGAAATTCGACACGATCCCTCTCCTCCGGGCCCTGCAGGATGCAAAGGCCCGTTGCTGATTTCAGGTGGTTGTTGAAAACGGGCCTGGCGCCGGAGAACGGCGAAGGGAAGCGACACCTCAGGAGTCGGTCGTCCCGCCGGCGATTGCGCGATAGGCGCAAAGCCGGTTGCCGTCAGGTTTCAGGGATCGATCGAAGACGCGAGAGAAGGCAACGCCCGCCGGCGTTCGCCGACGAAAGACCCGTCAGGCTGCGAAGCAGCCCTTCATGCTATGCGCTACGGTCATGGTCGTTACTCCCTCGCCAAGGTTGCGAGGCGGCCCTTATATCGCCGGCATTTCGCACGGTCAAAGGCGAAACACGCCTGTCCAAATTTTGTCCGAGATTGTTGCGGCCAGGCCACATCAGCCGGCTGCTGGCGGCAACTATTTTTTGCGGAACGCGTCCAGTGCAACGACGTCGGCACCCTTGCGTTCATCGCCGCCATCGTCGCTTGCCGGCGGCTCGATCTGCTTCGTTGCCTTGATCGCCGGCGGCTTCGCCTGCAGCTCGTCCTCATTGGCCTCGAACTGCAATCCGAATTTTACGGACGGGTCGGCAAAGGCGGTGAGCGCGGAGAAGGGGATCGTCAGCCGCTCATGCCGGCCACCGAAGCTCAGCGTGATGGCGAAGCGATCTTCGTCGACGACCAGGTCCCAGAACTGATGCTGCAGGATGATGGTCATCTCCTGCGGATATTGCTGGTGCAGCCAGTCGGCGATACCCACGCCCGGCCGGTCGGTATGGAAGGTGATATAGAAGTGATGCTCGCCGGGCAGCCCGCGCTGGCCCGCTTCGCTCAGCGCCTTGCGCACGACTCCACGCAGCGCCTGCTCCACCATGCGGTCGTATCGTAGCCAGCTCTCGGCCATGATCCGAGGAACTCCCATCCCAGATTTGCACTCTTTTTCTTCGTTACCTCCGGCTCGTTGACCGGAAAGTGGGGGGCATTCTGTTGCCCGGGGCCCCCCGAACCGCGCTTGCCTAATTAGGCAGCGAGAGCCAAACGGTTGTTGTCGTTGGCACTTCTAGAGTAGCCCGATAACGGTGGTACCATGCCGGACGAAAACCATGCCTTTACCACGCGCGTCGATCCTATTTCGCCCCCAGGGACGGCCGATCCTCGATCAGCCGGAGATTTGGTGGAGGCGCCGGGTACTGCCCCCGGGTCCGCAACGCTTATGCCGCAAGGCGTTTATCGTCATAGTCGGTTACCCGACATCTGAAATATAAGTGTCTTTCCTGCGAATCGAAAGGGGTGGTTGGCGAGATGGGCAGCGACAAGGAGCGGGAGCGCGAAATCGCCGAATCGCGAGCCACGACCGAATCCACCCGGCGCGCGACGGTTCCAGCCCTCGAAGAGATCCTTTATTCGCCACTGCCGGTGCTCGATCGCGGCTTCGTGCGCGTCGTCGATTACATGGGTGATGACGGCGCCGTGGTGCAGGCGGCGCGCGTCTCCTATGGCCGCGGCACACGAAAGGTCAGCGAAGACAAGGGGCTGATCCATTATCTGATGCGCCATCGCCACTCCACGCCCTTCGAGATGTGCGAGATCAAGTTCCATGTGAAGCTGCCGATCTTCGTGGCCCGGCAGTGGATCCGCCACCGCACCGCCAATGTGAACGAATATTCGGCGCGCTATTCGATCCTCGATAACGAGTTCTATATCCCTGGCCCCGCCCAGCTCGCCGCGCAATCAGCCAGCAACCGCCAGGGCCGCGGCGATGTGCTGGAGGGCGAGGAGGCCGCGCGCGTGCTCGGCATGATGAAGGCGGATTCTCAGCGCCAGTACGATCACTACGCCGATATGCTGAACGAGAACGAGGGTGGCGAGGCCGTCGATGCCGGCAAGCGGGGCTTGGCGCGCGAGCTCGCACGCATGAGCCTGACTTTGAACTTCTATACCCAGTGGTATTGGAAGATCGACCTGCACAACCTCATGCATTTCCTGTCGCTGCGTGCCGACCCGCATGCCCAGTACGAGATCCGCGTCTATGCCGATGCGATGCTCGAGGTGATGAAGCGATGGGTTCCGCTTTGCCACGAGGCATTCGTGCAGCATCGCCTGCATGCCGTGACGCTCTCGGCTGGCGCCATCGCCGCGGTCAAGCGCATGCTCGGCGGCGAGGCGGTCACGCAGGCGACCAGTGGCCTGGGAAAACGCGAATGGATCGAGCTGCAGGCAGCGCTGGAGCTGAAGGGCTGATTCCCTGGTCGTCATGGCCGAGCCTCGGCCAAGCGGCCGATCCCGGTATGACGGAGTGAAAATGGTCGGCAGCCGACGTGAAAAGGGTAGCTACCCCTACTCGATCACGATGCGTGGTGCCGCCTTCTGCGGCGATCCGGCGACCATTTCCCAGAGGCGGCCGGCGATGGCACGAAACGTCGCGGCATGGGCGCTATCGGGCTGCGAGACGACGATGGGGTTGCCGCCATCGGATGTCTCGCGGATCGCCATATCGAGCGGGATTTCACCGAGAAATTCGGTGCCGAGTTTTTCCGCCTCACGCCGCGCCCCGCCATGGCTGAAAATGTCGCTGCGCTCGCCGCAATGGGGGCAGAGGAAATAGCTCATATTCTCGATGATGCCGAGCACGGGCACATCGACCTTGCGGAACATGTTGAGCCCCTTGCGTGCGTCAAGCAAGGCGATGTCCTGGGGGGTCGAGACGATGACGGCGCCCGAGAGCGGCACCTGCTGGGCCATGGTGAGCTGGGCATCGCCTGTGCCGGGCGGCAGATCCACCACGAGAATATCGAGCTCGCCCCACTCCACATCGCGCAGCATCTGGTTGATGGCGCTCATCACCATCGGCCCGCGCCAGATCATCGGGGTGTCTTCGGGCACCATGAACCCGATCGACATCACCTTGATGCCGTAGTTCTCCAGGGGCAGCAGGCGCCGTCCGTCCACCGACGAGGGCTTGCCGGAAATTCCCATCATGCGCGGCTGCGAGGGCCCATAAATGTCGGAATCGAGCAGCCCGACCGTGAGGCCCAGCGATTTCAGCGCCAGCGCCAGATTGACTGCCACTGTCGATTTACCGACGCCGCCCTTGCCGCTGGCCACCGCCACGATGCTGTGTACGCCAGGCACCAGGGGCTTGGCGGCCTGGGTACGGCCGCCTGCAGCCGCTGAGGCAGCCGGAGTGCCCGCAGACGGTGTGCCAGCAGACGGGGCCGCCGCGGCAGCCTTGCCCTGATTCGCCGGACGCTCGGCGGTCAGCACGGCGGAGACGGAAAGCACACCGGGCAGCGAATCGACCGCCTTCTCCGCGGCGCGGCGCAGGCTTTCCAGCTTTGGGGCGCGGCTTCGATCGACTTCGATGGAAAAAGCGACGTGGCCGGCGCGCAGCGCCAGCCCCGACACCATGCCGAGATCGACAATGTTGCCACCCCGGTCGGGATCGTTGACAGTCTTGAGGCGAGCCAGCACGGCTTCTTCAGTCACCTCGGCCATGCTTGAATTCCCTGTATTATTGCCGATATCTGCTGCACGACCTGCGGGCGGGCCTTGCGATTCCGCGCAAGCGCATCTTAAGTAGTGCCTTCAGCAGCCATTGGGAAGCGGCCCTGTCTATTGCGGGGCCACAAAGGGGATCGTCGATCATGCCGTGGAAGAATCAGAGTGGAGGCGGCGGTCCCTGGGGCACCGGCGGCGGCGGTGGGGGCGGCGGTCAGGGCCCCTGGGGCGGCGGCGGACGGCCACCCGATCTGGAAGAGATGCTGCGCAAGGGTCAGGACCGCGTGAAACGACTGCTGCCCGGCGGCTTCGGCCGCGGCCGGGCGCTCGTCTTCATCCTGCTTGTCGGCTTTGTGCTGTGGCTGCTGACCGGCTTCTACCGCGTCGAACCTGACGAACAGGGCATTGCGCTCGTCTTCGGCCGGGTGTGGAAGCAGACGGGGCCGGGGCTCAACTACAACCTGCCTTCGCCCATCGGCGAGGTCTTCACGCCAAAGGTAACCCAGATCAAGCGCGTGGAAGTGGGCTTCCGCTCCAGCAGCGATAACGACAGCAGCAATTCCACCCAGGACGTGCCGGAAGAAAGCCTGATGCTGACCGGCGACAAGCGCATCATCGACATGCAGTTCACGGTCTTCTGGGCGATCAAGAATCCCATACTCTACCAATTCGCCATTGCGGAACAGGAAGACACGGTCAAGAGCGTGGCCGAGGCGGCGATGCGCGAGATCATCGGCCGTTCGGATTTCGAGTTTCTGCGCACCAAGGGCCAGGCCCAGACCGAGCAGGAGGCACTCGCCCTGGTCCAGCAGCTTCTCAACGACTATCACTCCGGTATTGAGGTCAGTCAGGTGGCGGTGAAGAACATCGCGCCGCCGGCCGAGACGCTGGCCGCCTTCCGTGACGTTGCCGCGGCCAGCCTTGACGCCAACACCTCGGTCAACGAGGCGCAGGCCTATTACAACCAGGTGACCAACAACGCCAACGGCCAGGCACAGAAGATCCTGAAGGACGCGGAAGCCTACAAGTCGCAGCGCGTTGCCATTGCCACCGGCGAGGCGAAACGCTTCGAGGAGGTGCTGGAAGCCTATCAGAAGGCGCCGGAGGTGACGCGCCGGCGCCTGTATCTGGAAGCGATGGAGCAGGTGCTGAAGGGCATGAACAAGATCCTTATCGATCCCCGAATGTCGGGCAGCGGCACGGTGCCTTATCTCTCGCTCAATGAACTGCTGAAGAACGGCAGCAGCTCGACCCCGGCCTCGCCGCCGGCAACCGGAACGACGGGAGGCAGCCAGTGAACCACCGGGGCCCCATCGCCGCGATCGTCATCGTGATCGCCGGCTTCATCCTGCTCTCTTCCTCCTATTACATCGTCGATCCCTCGGATTGGACGCTTGTCTTG
>DASXQK010000370.1:0-12390 GCA_036493015.1 Dongiaceae bacterium
TTCCTGATGTTGGCGACCGTTGCCGTGGCCGGCATGGGCGCTGCCTGCATCGCCTGGCCCCTGATCGATCAGATGAACCCCTCGGCCGATGTGCTGGCGCTGGCCTCCATCGATGTCGACATCGCCAAGATCGAGGTCGGCCAGCGCATCAAGGTGCTTTGGCAGGGTCACCCGGTCTTCATCGATCACCGCACGCCCGAAGAGATCAAGGCGGCCGAAGACGTAAACATTGCCGAGCTGCGCGATCCCCAGACCGATGCGCAGCGCGTGCAGAAGCCGGATTGGCTGATCGTGGTGGGCGTATGCACCCATCTCGGCTGCATTCCCTTGGGCACCGCACCCTCTGATCCGCGCGGCGAATATGGCGGCTGGTTCTGCCCCTGCCACGGCTCGCAATACGATACTTCGGGGCGCATCCGCAAAGGCCCGGCGCCGCTGAATCTCGCCGTGCCGCCCTACAAATTCGCCAGCGCCACGCTGGTTCATATCGGTTAGGGGCTGGGCCATGAGCACCACCGGCAAGGCACCCGCGTTCAAGAATCCGATCATTCGCTGGATCGACCACCGGCTGCCGATGTTCAGCTATATGCATCACGAGCTGAACGAATACCCGACGCCGCGCAACCTGAACTACATGTGGAGCTTCGGCTCGCTGGCGGGATTCATGCTGGTGGTGATGATCGTCACCGGCATCGTTCTGGCCATGCATTACACGCCGGAATCGACCATGGCCTTCAATTCCGTCGAGCACATCATGCGCGACGTGAATTATGGCTGGCTGATCCGCTATCTGCACATGAACGGGGCGTCGATGTTCTTCATCGTCGTCTATCTGCACATTTTCCGCGGGCTCTATTACGGTTCCTACAAAGCGCCGCGCGAGCTGCTGTGGCTGCTCGGCATCCTCATTTTCATCCTGATGATGGCCACCGCCTTCATGGGCTATGTGCTGCCCTGGGGCCAGATGAGCTTCTGGGGTGCGACCGTCATCACCAATCTGTTCTCGGCGATTCCGCTGGTCGGCCAGCATATCGTCACCTGGCTGTGGGGCGGCTTCGCCGTCGACAACGCCACGCTGAACCGCTTCTTCTCGCTGCATTATCTGCTGCCCTTCGTCATCGTCGGCGTCGTCGTGCTGCACATCATCGCGCTGCATCGCTTCGGCTCGAACAATCCGCTGGGCATTGACATGAAGGGGCCGCAGGACAGCATCCCCTTCCATCCCTATTACACGGTGAAGGATTTCTTCGGGCTGGGCGTATTCATGATCTTCTACGCCGGCCTGGTGTTCTTCGCGCCGAACCTGTTCGGCGAGCCGGACAACTACATCCCGGCCAACCCGCTGGCGACGCCGCCGGAGATCGTGCCGGAATGGTACTTCCTGCCCTATTACGCCATCCTGCGCTCGATCCCGAACAAGCTGCTGGGCGTGCTGGCCATGTTCGGCTCGCTGGGCCTGCTGGCCCTGGTGCCTTGGCTCGACCGCTCGCCGGTGAAGAGTGCGCGCTTCCGCCCGATCTATCCCTATTTCTTCTGGCTGCTGGTGTTCGATTGCTTCCTGCTCGGTTTCTGCGGCGCCCACCCGCCGGAAGGCTGGTACGTGATCGCCGCGCGCCTCGGCACGGCCTATTTCTACGGGCACTTCCTGCTGGTGCTGCCGCTGCTGGCACTGTTTGAACGGCCGCGTCCGCTGCCCCGCAGTATCGGCGCGGCGGTCCTGCGCCATGGCAGCTCGCCCGCCGCTTTGGGCACGGCCGCCCGGGAGATCCGCTGATGCGCCGGCTGAGTCTTGCCGCCGCGGCGGTTGCGCTGCTCGGCGGCATGTTTTCCCTCTCGCCCGCCCGCGCCCAGGAAACGCCGGCGTTGCCTGAAGTCCACTGGTCGTTCGGCGGCATCTTCGGGGTGTTCGATCATGCCCAGGCCCGGCGCGGCTTCCAAGTCTACAAGGAAGTCTGTTCGGCCTGCCATTCGATGAACCTGATCGCCTATCGCAACCTGGAAGCGCTCGGCTTCACCGAGGACGAGGTCAAGGCGATTGCGGCGAGCGTCCAGGTTCCGGCGGAGCCGGATGACAACGGCGATGTGAAGGACCGGCCGGGCAAGCCCTCCGACTTCTTCAAGCCCCCGTTTGTCAATACGCAAGCCGCGCGCGCTGCCAATAACGGCGCGTTGCCGCCGGACCTCTCGGTCATCATCAAGGCGCGCAAGGGCGGGGCGGATTATGTCCATGCGATCCTGACCGGCTTCGTTCCGCCGCCCGCCGATTTCAAGCTGCAGAACGGGATGAACTACAACGAGTACTTCCCGGGCCATCAGATCGCCATGCCGCAACCCCTCCAGGATAACTCCGTCACTTATGCCGACGGAACGCCGGCAATCCTCGATCAGGAATCCCAGGATGTCTCCACATTCCTGGCCTGGGCCGCCGAGCCCGAGCTGGAGGAGCGTCACGAGACGGGCGTCAAGGTGATCCTGTTTTTGATCGTGCTGACGGCCCTGGTCTACGCCTACAAGCGCAAGGTCTGGGCGAAGGTCCACTGAGCCAAGGCTCAGCCTGTCAGGGGTTTTTCTATCGTCATGGCCGGGCTTGACCCGGCCATCCATCTTTCCGTCGATCCGTTCTCCGGCCCTCATGATGAGCTTGTCGAGCCATGAGGCGGCAGAATCGCGCAACCTTATCCTTCGACAGGCTCAGGATGAGGACCCTCGCGGCGGGGTGCTGATCCATGGATGCCCGGGTCAAGCCTGGGCATGACGGAAGAAGAGTGGGGAGCCCTATCCTAGAATCTCGATCTTCCCGTCCGCGCCGATGCGCGCCCTTTGGCCCGTGCGCAATGCGTCGTGATCGGCGCGGGGCAGCACCACAACGGGGATCGAGCCGTAATTCATCTCCTTGGCGACGACGACGCCCAGGCCCAGGATCGCGTCGGGCTCCGCCAGGATCAGCGCGGCGGGCGCGCGGCGGATCGACATCAGTTCCAGCATGATATAGCTCGACGAGCTGGAGCCGATCATGCCCGGCAGGACCAGGATCTTGCCGGCGATATCGGCATCGTGGTTGGGATGGCGCGGATCGCTGATCCGGCCGGTCCTGGGATCGACGCCGCCCCAGAAGCTGATGGGTTTGCCGAGCTTCAGGATCTCGCCGGCGGCTTCGCCCGCGATCTGGGTCGTGGTGGCGAGCGCTATTGCCACAGCCGCTCCTCGCGCTTCACCTGCCCGGTTTCGGCCGAGGCGACGCAATCGGCGAGACTGCCATACATCACCGCATAGCCGGTATTGGCCGGGGTGTAATGGGCGAACTTGCCGGAATTGGTCATCAGCACGCCGCCCTTGGCCGGCAGGATCGGCGCCACCACCACACAGGTATCGGCAACGACAGTGACGCCGGCTTCGGCCAGATGCAGCAGCCGCCCCTGGCGCTCCAGCTCCGCCACCACATTGCGCCCGGTGCAGACGAAAAAGGGAATGCCCAGGCGCTTGCCCGGCAGCAGCGCTTCCAGCGCGTCGAACTCGCCAATCGAGAAATGCGGACTGCCCAGTGCCACCGCATCGATGCTCTCGCCCTTGACCGTGGATAGCCGGTCGCGGGCGGCACGCAGCATGTCGGGTGTCAGGCGTATGGTCCGCGCGGGCGGGCGGTTGCCGCAGGCGGCATCCAGGCTGGGCGCTTCCGGCGTCACGCCGGCGGCATGGAACAAGCCGACCGCGCCGCTGGAGGCAGCGGCAGCGGCCAGCGCCTTCAGCCGGTCTTCGGATGTGTCGGCGGGCAATCCATCGATAACGCCGATGGCGCTGCCGATCTCCGCGCCGTACCAGCTGCCCAGCACCGGATAGAAGACATCGGAATTCTTGAGCGCCGGCGAGATGGCCGATGTGTCGATGACGATGGTCGCGCGGCGGTTCTCTGGCAAATGCAGCCCGTAATAGGGCGCGCGGCCCGTGATCGCGCAGCATATATCGAGGAAATCGCCATAGCGGTTGGTGCGTGCGCCCAGCACGGAATTGCAGAAGGCGACCGCGTTGCTTTCGCCCCAGGCCACATCCTGGCCCAGTTTCGGGCGATGGCCGGCGTGATAGGGCGAGCAGGTCCAGGTGGGCCAGCAGCCCATGGCCTCATAGGCTTTCATCAGCCGTCCGGCCATGTCGCGGCGATGGGCATCGTATTTGACGATGCTGGCATCATGCATATCCAGCCCGCCGACATTGAGAGAAGCGGGAATGACGACCTTGGCCCCGCCGGCCACCAGCCGTTCGGCGAAATGCACGCCGCTATCGCCGTGATAAAGCGCGCCATCGATATGGGACGAGGCGACGGGAATCATCCGCGAAGCACCCAGCATCCGCCCCATTTCGCTGGCGATCCGCATGGCCATGGCCGCAGCCTCGCCGCGCTTGCCGCTGGCCAAATCCATTTCATCGCCGGTCAGTTTCATGGGCGCCAACCTGCCATGGCCCCGGGTCGAAAGGAAGAAGGGCCGGCTCTGCCGAGCCGGCCCTTCTTTGCTTGTTCTTGAGCGTCTCTCGTCAGGGCAGGACGTCCGTCATATCCGATATATTGATCGGCCCTTTGTGACATGACTTCGCCTTGTCGATCTGCGCCTGGTTCGCACCCGCCTGGCCCAGCACGCCGCAATCATCGCCGAAGACGGAGAGCGGAATGATCGTCAGCCCGCCGCTGCTGTTCAGCGTCGGGTAGTCCGTCGGCAGCGAATACAGCTTCTCCACATGCACCAGGCTCGAGGGCGTGAAAACGAGCACCTGGTCGCCCGCCCGGATGTCGATATCGGCCGTAGCGGTGCCCTGGGTGCCAGTCACGCTCTGGTTGGTCGTGAAATGCGCCTGGCGGAAGGCCACGAGCGAGCCATTAGGCCCAAGGCGGGCCGAAGCGATAGGATCGTTGCCGATGATCAGGATATTGTTGTGGGCGAAGATCTCGACCGAGGCATTGGCGTGGTCGTGGAGCGAGTCGGCCGCGGCGAAGGCCTCGATATTGCCGATAACGGCCACGTTTCCGAAGATGCCCGACGCTCCCGTACCGAACTCCGTGGCGTTACCGCCTGCCAGATGGACATTGGCAAGAGCAGTATTGCCCGTATCGCCGCCGATGGCTCCGGCGATGACAATGGCGTTGCCATGGATGAACACGCCACCGACACCGCCTTGTCCGGCGTCCACGGCGATGAGCGCATTGGCGTCCGCGTGACCGCCATCTGCCGCGAAGGCATCGGCATCGGCAAACAGCCCGCCCGAGCCGACACTAATGCTGCTGCCCGCCGACAGGCGCATCTCGGCCTTGGCGATGGCATCGCCCCCTGACTCGAGGACATCGCCGTCGGCAAGCATCCGGGCGCCCCGGATACGGATGTTGCCTGAGGCGGCAGTGACAAACATGTTAGCGCTCGCGAAGGCGTCATTGGCTTGCGAGCCGAGATAAACTGACTCCACCCGCTCGCTGAGCAAGCCCGCGCTTACATTGCCGCTGGTGCTGCCAGCGGAGATTTCCATGTCGCCAAAGGCACAGGCCTGCTGTCCGGCATTGGCACCGGTGGCCGATGCTGTCGCTTCGACCGTTACGTCGCCGACATGGACATTGCCGCTGGCGCCGAGGACGTCGATATGGACCCTGGCCGAGGCGACGACGGTGCCGCTGGCATTGCCGGCCGACTTGGCTTTCCCCTGCACGAACACTGGGCCCCCGATCGTCACATCGCCGCTCTGGGGTTCGATGTTGGCACTAGCTCTGGCGAAGACGTTGGCGCTGAGGTCCGGGTTGTCGAATTCGGCATTGGCGACGACCTCGACCCCGCCACCGATCGAAATATCCCCGGTAGTAAGGCTGTGGACAACCAAGCCGGCAAAGTCAGACCCAAAGACCAGTGTGTCTGGGTTGAACGGCGCGCCGATTGACGCCGACCCTGTATTGATGGCGTTGCTCTTCAGCTCGGCGGTCACTGAAATATTTCCATTCACCGTCACGCCGTCGTCGGCTGTGATGGCGCCATAGGCGAACACGCCGGCCCCGCCATCGCCGCCGTTGGGGTGCTGGGCGTTGCCATGAATATCGAGGTTGCCGCCGATAGAGATGCTGCCATCCAGGGCAATAACCCGAAGATCGGTGACGGCCCAGACGTTGCCGCTAGCTTGGGATCCGCCATTGGCCAGCGCATCGAGCTCCATGTTCCCGCTGACATTCACATTGTCGCTGGCCTCGAGGAAGGCGACAGCGTTGGCCAGCACATTCCCGGCGTTGCCCGAGGCAACCGCCAGAACCTGGACATTGCCGCCGAGGGTCAGAGCGCCCGTACTTGCGATGAGGCCGAGGTTCGCGAGAGCAGAGGCATCGCCAGCATCGCTGACGGCGACGGCATTGACGATGATATCGCCGAGGATCGACAGGGTCCCCTGGGTCAACTGGCCGTTGGCGCTGGCGAAGGCGTCGCCGGTGCCATGGCTGGTGGCCTGGGCCTGGAGATTGAGCGAGTTGATCGTGACGGTCGTAGCGCCGGAAGGCGTGAAGGTCGCAATGGCTCTGGCGCCGCCAACGCCGCTGCCGAGGTTGCGCGCCCTCACGTCGATCACGACGTCCTGGAGGTCGATGCTGGTAGCCGTGCCGAAGTTCACATTGCCGAAGGCATTGACGCGGCCGGCGCCATGATTGGTGCCATGCGCCGCGATCGACATCAGGCCGTCGACTTCGATCTTCGCCGTATTCAGGAAGTTGAGATTGGCATTGGCCGAGGCGCCAAGGCCGCCGGGGCTGGCAGCACCGTTATGCGAAGCGTTGGCGTGGACGATCAGGTCGCCCGTGACATGAACAAAGCTGGGATCGAACGTCATTTCGGCGAGCGCCTTGGCCGCGCCATTGCCGTTGTCGACCGCGCTGGCGGTCACATGGACACTGTCGAGCGAGATCGAACCGGTGGCGGCCGCGAGCGAGGCAATCGCGCTCGCCTGGGCATTGCCGTTTTGGGCGAAGGCGGCCGCGTTCACGGTCAGAGCGCCGGACATCTGAAGCTGGCTGTCGTTAATGTTGCCGCTGGCAAGCGCGATCGCGTTCCCGACGCCGGCACTGTTGGCCTGGGCCTGCAGGTTTAGCGCGTCGATATGCAGGTTTATGCTCGATCCGTTCGCCTGGAAGATGGCATTGGCGATGGCGCCGCCCGTGCCTTGGGTGTTTTTGTTCAGCGCCGCAACGTCGATGGTAACGCCGGCCAGATTGATCGTGCTGGCGGAGGAATCAAACTGGATATTGCCCTGGGCAAGCACCCGTCCCTTGCCATTGTTCGTGGCGTGGGCGAGCACGGAAATGTCGCTGCTGACGGTGATGATCGATGCTCCGGCTACGCTGAAGAGCGCGCTAGCCGAGGCGGCGATGGTGCCGGTCCGGCCGCCGAGATTGTTGGCGCTCGCCTTCACATTGACAGAGCCGTCAATCGAAACGCTGGAGCCATTGATTGTCAGCTTTGCGAGGGTTAGCGCCGGTCCGCCGTTGCCGGAATGCAGCGCGTTAGCAATGACGTTGATGCTACCCGTTTTAACCGGACGGCCACTGCTCTCGCCGCTGGAGGCGTTCAGCAAGGCTATTGCATTGGCCTGCGCCTCGCCGGCGGCTGCAGCGTTCGCGTTCGCATGAACGTCGATATCGCCTGAGACGCTGAGACTGCCCGACGTCGCAGTAAGCAGCAGGTTCGCCACCGCCACCGCATTGCCGCCACCGCCATGGCTCACCGCAAGCGCGTTCACCGTCACATCGCCGTCGATCACGACATGGCTTTGGGTAATATTGCCGCTGGCAAGGGCGAGAGCGTTGCCGCCGCCAAGGCTGCTGGCCTGGGCCTGGAGATTGAGCGCGCCAAGGCTGAGATTGGCGCTCGAGCCGGCATGAAATATTGCATTCGCAATAGCCCCACCGGTGCCGGCGTTGCTGCCTGTGCCGATGTTCAACGCCGCTACGTCAATGGTCACACCGGCGAGATCGATCGTGCTCGCCGACGTGATGTTGACGGCGCCTAGGGCCAGCACGCGGCCCTTGCCATGGTTGGTGGCATGGGCAAGCACTGTCACGTCGCCGGTGACAGTGATAGCGCTGGACGCGGCGACGTTGAACACGGCATTGGCGGATGCGGCGAGGCCGCCCGCAAAACCGTTCAGGTTATTGGCGCTGGCCTCGACATTCACGGCGCTGGAGATCGTGATCGTTGCCGGATCGATCGTCAGTTCAGCCAGGGCAAGCGCGCCGGCGCCGTTGCCCGAATGCAGTGCGTTGGCGATCACATTGACGCCGCCGAGGTTGACCGAGCCGCTGCTGGAACCCGCCGTAAGCGAAGCAATGGCGCTCGCCTGGGCCTGCCCGGCGCCGAAGGCATTCGCATTCGCATGCACATCGATATCGCCGGAAACGGTCAGATCGCCGCCGGAGGAGGCCGTCAGCAGTAGGTTTGCCTGAGCCAGGGCATTGCCGCCGCCATGCGCGACGGCCAGGGCATTCACGGTGACGTCGCCGCCGACCGTAAGGCTGCTTTGAGCGATATTGGCGCTTGCAAGCGCATGGGCATTGCCGGCGCCGAAGCTGCTGGCCTGGGCCTGCAGGTTGAGGGATTCGATCGTGAGATTGATGCCCGCCGAGGCGGAGAACTGGGCGTTCGCATTGGCCCCGCCGCTGCCGCCTGCACCAAGGTTGAGCGCACGGACATCGATCAGCACCGGCCCAAGGTTAATGATAGTGGCCGAGCTGAAATCGACACGGCCGCTGGCCAGGACCTTGCCCTGGCCGTGATTGGTGCCATGGGCGACGATCGACATGTCGCCGCCAACGATGACGCTCGAGGCGTCCTGAAAGATCAGCTGGGCGTTGGCATTGGCGGCCGTGCCGCCGGCCTTGCCATGGGCAGAGGCTTCTGCCGAAACCAGGATGCCGCCATCGACATGGATCGTGAAGAAGGAGGCCAGCAAGGCGTGAGCGTTGGCTTGGGCCAGCCCGCTGTTCTGGTCGACGGCATTCGCCGTAACCTTTATGTCGCCGCCGACATGAAGGTCACTCGTACCCGCCCGCAGATCAAGGCTCGCGAGCGCGTTGGCGCTGCCCGAAGGGGCAGGAGGGTCGCTGCGGAAAGCCAGCGCATTGATGGTGACGTCGCCCGGGATCGACAGGCTCGATTGCGTAATCCTGGCAATGGCATTGGCGATGGCATTGCCGCCGCCATGGGTGCTCGCCTGGGCCTGCAGGTTCAGTGAATTCAGAGTCAGGGAGACGGGCGAACTCGTCTCGATGAAGTTCGCGCTCGCCTTGGCGCCGCCATTGCCATTGCTGCCGAGATTGAGCGCCTTCACGTCGATGGTGACGTCGCCGAGATTGATGGTTGTTGCGGAACTGAACGCAACGGCGCCGTGCGCATTGACCTTGCCGAAGCCGCTATTGGTGGCATGGGCCGTGATCGACATGGCGCCATTCACATCGACTTCGCGGGCGAAGAAGTTCAGATGGGCGCTCGCCGAGGCCGCCACGTGGACGGATTCGGTGCCGTCGTTATGGGCGTCGGCAACGACATTGATGCCGTTATGGATCGCGATGCCGCTGCCGCTTTGGACGCCGCTCGAAACGAAACTCGCCCCGGCCACGGCGATGGCCGCAGCGCCGTTGTCCTCGACCGCGTTCGCCTTGACGTCGACATGGCCGCCGACCGATGCGCCGCTGAAACTGGCGCCGCCGATCTCCACGGCAGGCGGCCCTTCGCCGCCGGAGCCTGAGAAGCCGGCAAAGGCGCTGGCAAACGCATTGCCGCCGCCGGCGTCGTGCGCCGTTGCCGTGACACTGACATTGCCAAACACGCCGACGGGCGCGAACTTGGCGTTGAGCGAGATGGCGGCAATCGCCGAGGCGTTGCCGACGCCGCCATTGTCGGCCAGCGCCGCGACAGTGACATTGCCCTCGATAGCGGGGCTTCCGTCTGACCCGGCAAATCCGATTTCCAAGCCGTCAGCGCCATTGGCAAAGAACTGGGCATTCGCAAGCGCGCCGTTGCCTACAGGATCGTGCGCCGTCGCCTCGACATCGACATCGCCCAGAATGCTGATACTGCCCGCGGGGAGTGGCGAACCGAACCCGGTGCTGGCAGTGGCTGTGATGGATAAATTAGCCAGTGCGTTTGCCTGGAAGCGGCCGAGATCGCTGGCGGTTGCCTTGACCGTGACGTCATTGCCAAGGAAGACATGCCCTTCGGCATGGATCATCAGGCTGGCGCTGGCCGACGCGCCGTGCGGACTGCCGCTATTAAAGACGGTCTGGGCATTCGTTTTGGCGTTGGCGGTCACCTTGGTGAAGCCATCGATCGAAATGCTCTGGAAGTCGAAGCCTGACGCGACGATATGGGCGCGGGCATGGGCGCGGACACTATCCAGATTTTGGTCGTCTGCCGTGGCTTCGACATCGAGGTTTCCCCCGATATGGATGTCGCCGTTGCGCGAGAAGATATTGGCGGAGGCGGTGGCACGCGGCGTGGCCAGGTCGGTGCCGGCTTCAGCCAGGGTCTGGCCGTTGGCGATGACGCTCACATCGCCGTCGATGGCGACGCCTTGATCGCCGGTAACATTGAGAATGGCAAAGGCGGCGGCAAAGGAACTGCCGCCATTCAAGGCCAACGCATTTACCGTGACGTCGCCGCCCACCGTGACGTTGTTGGACACCGCGATCAGCTGGAGGTCTGCCGTGGCCGAAGCCCCACGGCCAAGACCGGGGTTGTTCGCTTCCGCCGTGACCGTCACGTTGCTCGAAATCTCGACTGCGTTGCCCGTGGCGTTCATGCTGGCCTGGGCCACGACCAGGGCCGCCCCGCTCGGGCCGGCTAGTCCATTGGCGGTGACGCTGGCATTGCCGCCGTAGATATTGATGTCAGTGCCGTTCAGGTCGGCATGGGCCGAGGCAACGTCGTTGGCGACCTTGTCCCCCAGTGCCGTCGCGTGGACACCCAGTGAATCGATTTCCACAGGGCCAGATCCGCTGACGCTTAGTCCGGCATTGGCGAGGACGGCGTTGTCGAAAACGCCGGAAGTGCCGGCGCTGAAGGCGTTCGCCCTGGCCATAACGCTGATCGGGCCACCCTTCACGAAGAAGCCGGTCTGCTCGTTGACGATCAGCTGGGCATTGGCGTGGAAGCGGAAACCCGAACTGCCGGCGACGCTCGCCGCCACCGTCATGGCCCCGTCATCCGACGCCTGCGTACCATTCAGGGTGACGATGGCATTGGCAAAGGCGTTGCCGCCGGCGTTGCTGCCGCTGGAGGCGTGCTTCGTGGCGTTGGCGAGAACGGTGATGCCGGCGAGACGAATCTGGTTGGCGGCGATGTGGACTTCCGCATCGGCCGACTGCGTGCCGACGCCGTTGGCGCGCACCTGCAGATCGATAAGGCCTTCCGCGGTGAAGAGGCCTGCGGCGTTGGCGGAGAACAGGGCGTGACGGGTGCCGGGGCCGGCCGCACGCTCGGTTACGCTGTTGACGTAAATGTTGCCGCCATTGGTGGCGGTCAGGATGATGTCGCCGGCCTGGCTGACGCCCGACAGGTTGGCGCCGCCGCTGACGAAGCTGAGGGCATGGCTGGAATCGCCGATATTGCCCGCCGCCGTCAGGGTCACGTCGCCGCTGCCGGTGCGGATGATGTCGCCCACGCCCTGCACGATGATGTTGCCGGCACCGGCGGTGCCGGCATGGAGCGTCAGGTCGCCGGGGCCGCCCGCCAGCACGTTGTCGCTCAGGTCCTGGATGGTGATGTTGCCGGCCACATTGACCAGGAAGCCCGCGCCGTTCTGGAGCAGGGCTTCCAGCCGATGCTCGCCAATGCCGCTGGCCGATTGCCCGCTGGTGCCGTTGCGAATGGTGAACGTCGCCGGATCGACATAGAGCAGGCCGCCCTTGCCAGGGTCGATCGATCCGTTCAGGCCGACGGTTTTGCCAGAGACCTCGATCAAGCCGCCCTTGCCGGCGCTCGCGCCGCCCGTGGCCGAGACGAAAGCCATCTGTTCTATATTGTCGGCGCCCACCGCCTTGGTGACGATCTGGCCGCCGGCGCCCGTGCCATTGCCGCGCGCGGTGACCGTGCCGCCGACATTCACATCGCCCGCGGCGGTGACCAGCACCGAGCCGCCCTGACCGTTCGCCGCAAACGCATCCGCGTCCACGATCCCGTTCAGGTTCACGACCGCATTGATAACTTCGCTGGCGACATTGGCCGAGATCAGGACCTGGCCCGAACGCGCCTGCAGGGTGCCGGCATTGTCGACACCCACAGCCTTGCCGTCGCTCACGATCTTTTCGAGCGCACCCGCGGGTACCACGAAGTTGATCAGGCCCGTGCCGGAGAGATCCAGCGTGAACTGGTTCGTGCCAGCCAGCGC
>DASXQK010000371.1:0-4301 GCA_036493015.1 Dongiaceae bacterium
TCGCATGCGAGAATCCTACTAAATTCGAGACTTGGCGCCCGCAGTTACGAATTGTTTACCATTGCGGGCTACGGCTTGTACGATGATTAAACACGGGCCCGCCCCAGCGTTTGGGTGGACCTTGCGGGAGGAAGAATGGCACCGGTCTTGGCGCGCGCACAGGCACCAAAAAAGGTGCTCATCGTTGAGGACAATGAACTCAACATGAAGCTCTTCCATGATCTGATCGAGGCCTGCGGCCACGAGATCCTGGAAACCCGCGACGGAATCGAGGCGCTAAAACTGGCCCGCCTGCATCGCCCCGATCTCATCCTGATGGATATCCAGTTGCCCGAGGTCTCAGGCCTGGAGGTCACCCGCTGGCTGAAGGAAGACGACGATCTTCGCAGCATCCCGGTGATCGCCGTCACCGCCTTTGCCATGAAGGGCGATGAGGAGAAGATCCGCAGCGGCGGCTGCGAGGCCTATATCGCCAAGCCGATCTCGGTCACCAATTTCCTCGACACGATCGGCCGGTTCCTGGCCTAACGCCGCGTCCCAGCCCTCGCAACGCCCCGAAAACATGTCGGTGGCGTCACTTTACATCGGACGCAATCGGATCAATTTAAACCCGGTCTGATCGTTCCTCATACGGGGTTTTGGTTCCGTTGGTTACCGGCATCGTTCTCGATCTCGCAGGCGCCGTGGCTTTGCTCCTATGGGGGCTGCACATGGTCCATAGCGGGGCCATCAGGGCCTTTGGCTCCGATCTGCGCCGCTTCCTCGGCACGGCGCTCGGCAATCGCGCAAAGGCGCTGCTCGCCGGCCTCGGCGTAACGGCCCTGCTGCAGAGCAGTACGGCGACGGCGCTGATGGTCAGCTCATTTGCCGCCGGCGGGCTTGTCGATCTTGTCCCGGCTCTCGCCGTCATGCTCGGTGCCAATATTGGCACCACGGTGATTGCCCAGATCCTTTCCTTCGATGTGACCGCAGTAGCCCCGGTATTCTTCATCGCCGGTGTGACGGCGTTTCGCCGCGGCCGCAGGGGCCGCACCCGCGACTTCGGGCGGATGGCTATCGGCCTCGGATTGATGCTGCTCTCGCTGCATTGGCTGGTGTCCACACTGGAGCCGGCGGAAAATGCTCCGCTGGTGCGCGATGTTCTCGGTTCGATCACCGGCCAACCCATCGCCAATATGGTCCTGGCGGCAATCCTGACATGGGCAGCCCATTCCAGCCTCGCGGTGGTCCTGCTGGTCATGTCCTTTGCCCATGCCCATGTCGTGACCCCGGTTGCGGCGCTGGCACTCGTCCTGGGGGCCAATCTCGGCAGCGCCATCAACCCGGTCGTCGAAGCCGGCTATGGACGCGATCTTGCGAGCCGGCGCCTGCCCATCGGCAACCTGCTGAACCGGACCATCGGCAGTTTGCTGGTATTGCCCTTGCTTCCCTGGCTATCAGGGCTGCTCGCGGGGCTGGAGGCCGATCCGGCGCGCCAGGCCGTTGATTTTCACACGGCCTTCAATCTGGTCCTGGCCGCGGTATTTATCCTGCCACTGGATGCATTTGCCGGGCTGCTGACGCGACTGCTTCCTGCGGGTAAGGCAGCACCCAACCCTGGCGCTCCGCTCTATCTCGATGTCGCAAGCCTCGCGAACCCGCCGGAAGCGCTTGCCCTTGCCGTGCGCGAGACGCTGCATGTGGGCGACATCGTCGAGATCATGCTGCGGCGGACCCTGGACGTCTTGCTGAGCGATGACCGCAAGCTCATTGACGAAATATCCAGGATGGATGATTCCGTCGATCATCTGACCGAAGAGATCAAGCTTTACGTGACGCGCATACCGCGCGCGAGCCTCAGCGAACGCGATGACCGCCGGGCCATGGAGATCATCTCCTTCGCCATCAACCTCGAACATGTTGGCGATATTGTCGACAACAACCTGCTGGATATCGCCGCCAAGAAGATCAAAAACCGGCGTCAGTTCTCCCATGAAGGCGCAGCGGAACTGGCGGCATTCCATGCCCGCCTCGTGCGACAGCTCGACATGGCTTTCAGCATTTTTTTGACCGGCGATACGCCGACGGCCCGGCGCCTGGTCGAGGAGAAGGCAGCCATGCGACAGGTCGAGGCGGACGCCTCGGAGAGCCATCTCGCGCGCCTGCGCCAGGGCAGGATCGAAAGCATCGAGACGAGCGCCTTGCATCTGGATGTGCTGCGCGACCTGAAGCGGATCTGCGCCCATATCTGCTCGGTCGCCTATCCGGTTCTGGAGGCCGGCGGCGAGCTGCAGCGACACCGCCTGCGCGACCCAAAGAAGCAGGCAGAGACGCCGGCAGCTGAGGTTCGGCCCGCGACGAACTGAAGGTCAGGCTGTGCCGCAAAAGCAAAAGGCCGCCAAAAGGCGGCCTTTTTCTTGCCGGCAGATATACAGCCGGTTACTTGATCTTCGATTCCTTGAAGGCGACGTGCTTCCTGGCAATCGGATCGTACTTCTTGAACTCGAACTTTTCGGTCGAGGTACGCGGATTCTTCTTGGTCACGTAGTAGTAGCCGGTGTCGGCGGTGCTGACCAATTTGATGAGAACGGTGGTTTGCTTGGCCATGGGCCTGATCTCCAAAAATCGGCCCGGACCATAGCGTTATGGGCGGCCCTGTCAAGGCAAAGCGTTCTCAGCCTGACCTGCGGATTATCCGCACGCGATCGCCGCGATAGGAAACGCGGGGGGCCGGCTCGCTGCCCGGGGCCACGCCTTTGCGGTGCCGGCGGACCGCCTCCTCCAGCACGAAGGTCGTCACATCCACCAGCTTCAGCCGTCCGGCCTGCTCCAGGCTGCGCCAGCCGATATCCTCCAACTCGCCGTCGCCCTTCAGGCTGCCCTGGCAGAGGGCACCATCGCCAAGGAAAAAGCGGGTGTGGAAGCGCCGGTGGGAAAATCGGGGCGTAATGGCGCGGCAGATGAAATCGATCCGGGGGATAGCCCGGGCGGGCAGGCTCAGGCCCGTCTCCTCGGTCATCTCGC
The DNA here is from genome assembly GCA_036493015.1 of Dongiaceae bacterium. GTDB lineage: Bacteria > Pseudomonadota > Alphaproteobacteria > Dongiales > Dongiaceae > DASXQK01. Next base: position 3,004 of record DASXQK010000371.1, read on the forward strand.
GCAGTGCTGCCCGCAGCAGGGCCGAGGGCCCTCGTCGCCCGGTTGCGCGCAGATGGCCGGCCACGCTGGCGGCCATCGGCAGCGGCTCGCCCAAGGCGTCCTCGGGCTCTACCCGTCCACCGGGAAAGACATAGATATCGGGCAGGAAGCCCGCCTTGCCGTGGCGGCGGCCCAGCAGCACCTCGAGCCCACGTTCGCCCTGGCGCAGCAAGACCAGCCCTGCGGCATCGACAGGGCGGACGAAGGCGGCGGCCCCAGGGGCGATCATTGGGAGCCAATCACAGCGGCGATCAGGGCGGCGTCAGGTCTGTTGCGGGCAGGGTGGCGGAGGCCTTGGAGATCGGTTCCGCCAGCGCGATTGCCCGGGCATAAAGCCGAGGCTGGCCGATCAGGCGAATGGCGATGTCCAGATCGACGGCAGGTTCGGCGTGATCGACGGGGCAGAAAGTGCGAATCTTGTCGAGCCCCGGTGTATCGTCCGGCGATGTCGCGACGCGCTGCTCCACCGGCAGCGGAGGCAATTTTCCGGCGCCGAGATCGGCCATGAGTTCCGTTGCGTCCTCGTCGCCCTTGTTGGTGCAGATCGAGGGCAGCACGCCGAGATGATGCAGCGTATAGCCCGAAGGCGCGTGGAAGCGCGCCCAGGTCAAGGTGAGCTCGCCGTCATTGGGCAGGCGGCGCAGCTCCTGCACCGTGCCCTTGCCGTAAGAATTGCTGCCGATGACCACGGCGCGGTCATTGTCCTGGAGAGCCGCGGCGACGATCTCTGAGGCCGATGCGGAATTTCCGTTTACCAGTACGGCAATGGGCAGCCCGTTCAGGGCGTCGCCCGGTGTTGCCTCGAAATACTGATGGCTGTCGGGATTGCGCCCATGGGTGGAGACGATACGGCCGCTGTTGAGGAACAGGTCCGAGACGGCGACCGCCTGGTCGAGCAGCCCGCCGGGATTGCCGCGCAGGTCCAGCACGATGCCTCGCATGGTTTCGCCCATGTCGCTGCGCGCATTATCCAGCTCGCGGCGCAGGCTGTCGGCGGTGCCCTGGTTGAAGCCGTACATGCGGATATAGGCGATGTCGCCTTCGCGCCGGTATGTCACCGTCTCCGGCACCACATGGGCGCGGGTGACGGCGAAGGAGAGCGGCTTGTCCTGGCCAGTGCGTTGCACGGTCAGAAGCACGCGGCTGTCATCGGGTCCGCGCAACAGCGCTACAACGCCCTGCTGGTCCAGCCCCTTGGTGGGCTTGCCGTCGATGCCAGTGATGATGTCGTCGGCATGCAGACCGACCCGCTCCGCCGG
>DASXQK010000372.1:0-3661 GCA_036493015.1 Dongiaceae bacterium
CACATCTGGAGGAACTGGGATTGCGCGACAGCCGCCTCTGGCGCCTTCAGGCGCTGGTGGCGAAGGAGCTGCACGCAGGGTCGCGAAATCCCTCACCCTGAGCCTGTCGAAGGGTGAGGTCACTGCGGGCCGCCGCGCTAGTCTTCCAGTTGCTTACGGGCGGTGGGCGAAAGCTTGCCTACCGCATCGCCGACGGCCGCCTGCAGGGTTTCCTGCATGGAATCCGTGCGCCGGCGCAGCTCCGCGAAGGCATCGTTGAGCGCCTTGCGGTCATAATTGTCCGCCTTCAGCAGCTGTGCCACCAGCTTGCGCTGCTCGCGGATCTCGCGGTTGATCTGCATCAGCTCGTCGGCGTGACTCTTCACCGTGTCCAGCACGATCTGCCGGTCGGAATCGTCCAGTGGCTCCAGCAGACGCTGCAGCGCGTGGCCGGCGAAAGGCCCCATTTGCTGCACATAGGCCGGCTGGCCGCCGAACCAGTCGCCGTGATGCAGGAAACGGCCGGCCAGCAATCCGGCCAGGAAGACATTGGCGACAAGCGACAAGAACAGAAAGATGGTCACCCAGCGGCGGCTGGATTTCCGCTCCATCCCGTTGCCAGGCCCATTGGAAGGCCCATTGGAAGGCAGAGTCTGATTTACCATGGTGAAATATCCGCGAGTTCGACGCCCGATGTGGGGGTGGCGGGATCGCCAAGACCGGTCAGCTGGCTAACGCCTACCAGAAATCCAATCGCCGCGGCGGCGGCGAGGCTGGCGACCTTCAGCCAGAAGCCGCCAGCTGATGGCCGGCGGACCGGGCGCAGGGTCACGATCTGGGCCGTGCGCTGGGGTTCGGCGGTGATGGAGGCAATCAGCCGTTCGGCATCGATGACAGGCGGGGCAAACGTTGCGCGATCGAGCATCGCATCGATGGCCGCGGCCTGTTCGAGAAGCCGGGCTGCTTCCATATCCTGGGCGAGCAACATCGCCGCCGCGCCGCGCTCATTGGCCGGCCAGCGCCCAGGCTCGGCGCCATAGGCGTCGAGCAATTCGCGAAATCGATCCAAACCCATCATCCCACCGCTCCCTCGTTCGCCATATCGCCGAGGCTGTCGCGTAGTGCACGACGGCCGCGGACCAGCAATGATTCAAGTGCCCCGACGCTGATATCCAAAGCCTTAGCCGCTTCGATATTGCCCATGTCCTCGTAGTAGCAGAGCGCCAGTGCCGCCCGCTGGCGTTCCGGCAGCCTCGCCATCGCCGCGGCCACGCGCTGGCTCTGTTCTGCACGCGCCGTGCGAGCGAATCCGTCGTCGGCGCTATCGGGAATTTCGTCCGCTGCTTCCAACTCGACCGGCTGCGGCCGGCGCTTGCGGTCGAGACAGAGATTGGTCAGCACGCGATAGAGCCAGGTTGCGAACTGGGCGCGCTCGGCCTTGCCCTCACCGGCGGCCGCGCCCGCGGCTTCCACCGGCTGCCAGTCCGGGGCCTTTTGCCAGCATCGCAAGAACGCTTCCTGCACCACTTCCTCCGCGTCGCTCCTGTTACCGGCGATCCGCTGGGCGATGGCCGTGGCACGCGCCAGATGGCGCCGGACCAGGACGGCAAATGCCGCCTTGTCGCCGCGGCCGGCGCGCGCCATCAGCGCGTCGTCGGTTTCATCTTGCATGGCTTCGTCCGATGGCTTTCGGGAGCTCAAAAGAGCTCCGCCCCAATAACTGCCGTCAGCGTCGCCGGATCGACGCCAACTCGTGCCGAACCAAGGAAAAGCCCTGTAAAATCAAGGCCATGGCCATTGCCAACTCCTCGCCCTCGTCACTCGCTGACCTCCATATGCACTTAATACACGCGGTGCGGCAAGGATTCCTGCGGGTTTTTGAGCTTCAGTCGGTCCCTAATTTTGCCGCGTCACTGCACAGGAACAAGAAGCCGCGGACGCCCGGCATCCATGACTTAGATCCACACGAGGCCGGCTCAAGCCCGTGTCAGATACCACTCGAAATCCAGTTCGCTCACCTGGCTCATGAAGCGCCGGCATTCCGCCGCCTTGATGGCGTGGAAGATCTCCAGGAACCGCTCGCCGAAATAGTCCTTCAGCAGGGGCGAGACCTTCAGCAGGCGCAGCGCCGCCGCCCAGTCATTGGGCAGGTCGGCGGCGGCTTGGGCATAGCCGTTGCCGGTGATGGCTGGACCCGGATCGAGCTTCTCGCTGATCCCCTTATGCATGCCCGCCAGCACCGCGGCGATGGCGAGATAGGGATTGGCATCGGCACCGGCTACGCGATGTTCGAGATGGCGCGTCTGCGGCGCGCCGGTCGGAATGCGCACCGCCACACTGCGATTGTTCACGCCCCAGGTGCGGGCAATCGGCGCATAGCTTGCCGACTGGAACCGGCGATAGGAATTGGCGTTGGGCGCGAATACCGCCATGCCCTCGCCGATGGTGGCGAGCAATCCCGCGATCGCCTGGCGCAGCAGCGGGGTTCCTTCTGGATTCTCATCGGCAAACAGATTGCGTCCGGCCTTATCGGCGAGGCTCGCATGGATATGAAAGCCGCTGCCGGCCCGATGGCTATAGGGCTTCGCCATGAATGTCGCCAGCAGGCCATGCTTGGCCGCGACCGCACGCACCAGACGCTTCCACTGGATCGCCTCATCCGCCGCCTGCATCGCATCGGCACGGTGGCGCAGCACGACCTCGAGCTGGCCGGCCGCGTATTCGGAGATCAGGGTTTCCGCCGGCAGGCCCATCAGCCGCGCAGCACCGTAGAGTTCATCGATGAAGGGCGCGAACTCCTCCAGTTGGGTGACGCTATAGACATCGATGCGGTCGAGGCGACGGCCCGTCGCCGGCGTGGCGGGTGGCTGCACCTTGCCGTCTGCGCCACGTTGCGGATCGACGACATAGAATTCGAGCTCGGCCGCGACCACGGGATTGTATCCATCGCCCTTCAGGCGCTCGACCACGCGCGCCAGCACATGGCGCGGATCGGCGATGAAGGGGGCGCCATCGAGGTCATAGAGACTGAGCAGCGCTTGCGCCGTCGGTCGCGCCATCCAGGGCGCGGGCTTGAGCGTGCCGGCGATGGGCCAGGCGATCTTGTCCTCATCGCCCCTGTCCCAGACCAGACCCGTCTCCTCCACATCCTCGCCAGTGATGTCGAGGCTCATGATGGAGCAGGGCAGCGGCCGGCCTTCGCGGTAGATCCTGGCAAGATCGGGCGCGCGCAACAGCTTGCCCCGTGCGACGCCCGTCGGATCGGTCACGAAGACCTCGGCTGCTTCCAGATCGGGATTGGCCTTCAGGAAGTCATCGACTTCCTCGATCGCTGCCCGGTTGCTCATGTCGGTCTCCTTATTGCCGGTTTCTAGCAGCATAGAAACGGCACCTGCGCAACCTTGCGGGGCGAGGGGCGATCGGCTAATCGCTCGTCATTCGTCCGTGCGAGGGTCCAATCATGAGCATCAATTACCGGCCGATTCCGCGCCCCGCCATTGCGGGCCTGTTTGCCCGCGAGACCGAAAGCTTCGCTATGGCAAACCCCAAATCCCGGGCGCTTGCCCAGCGCGCGGCCGCCCATATGCCCAACGGCGTGCCCATGCACTGGATGACCGATTGGGCCACGCCCTTCGCGCTGTTCGTGGCCAGCGCGTCGGGTGCCAGCCTGCGCGATGCGGAC
>DASXQK010000373.1:0-2312 GCA_036493015.1 Dongiaceae bacterium
CTCGCGGCCCGCATGCCCGCCATGCTCGACCCCTCGCTCGCCTGGCGCGATGTGGAATGGGTGCGAGGCCTGTGGAAAGGCCCGTTCCTGCTGAAGGGCGTGCTGCATCCGGCCGACGCGGCACAGGCCATTGCCTATGGCATCGACGGCATCGTCGTTTCCAATCATGGCGGCCGGCAGCTGGATGGCGCGTCGGCCTCACTCGATGCGCTGCCGGCAATCGCAGAAGCGGTGGGTGGCAGAATTCCCGTGCTGCTCGATGGCGGCGTGCGCCGGGGCGGCGATGTGGTGAAGGCGATCGCGCTGGGCGCTTCGGCCTGCCTCATCGCCCGGCCGCAGCTTTTCGGCCTGGCGGTGGCGGGCGAGGCCGGGGTGGCGCGCGTGCTGGATATCCTGCGGCGCGAACTCGACCGCGCCATGGGCCTGCTCGGTGTTGCGAAAATTTCCGAGATCGGCCCCGGCTATATCGGGCGGCGCTAATCCACCTCGATCACACGCCCGGAACTCATGATCGTCTCGATGAAGTCGGGGATCTCCAGCCCGGCCTTCACCTTGGCTTCAAGGCTGGCTTCCGCCTTGCGCACGCCCTCCAATGCGGCGAGCACGGCTGTTGCCTGGCGCAGCGGCACGATCACCACCCCGTCGCGATCGCCCACCACGATATCGCCGGATTCGATTCTCACGCCGCCAAGGACCACCGGCATTCCCACCGTGCCGGGACCGTTGCGCGCCGGTGAATTGGCGGTGATGCCGGCGCAATAGACCGGGAGTGCCACGCCCAGCACGCCGACCAGATCGCGGATCAGCCCGTCGGTCACGAAGCCGGCGATCCCGCGATTTTTCGCCATGCCCAGCAGCAGATCACCGGTGATGGAGGTGGAGAGGCAGCTATCCGTCGCCGCCACCAGAATGTCGCCCTTGCCCGCCGCATGCAGCGCGCCGAACAAGGCAAGGTTGTCGGCCGGTCCCGCATGGCAGGTGACAGCGGTGCCCATCATGATCGCCGACGAGGTGGTGATCGGCTTGATGCGATAGTCGAGGCAGCCATAGCCGCCCATGGCGTCCACCAGATAGCCGGTGGGCACGCCGGCAAATCCCGCGAGCAGGCGCTTGGTCGGACGGGCGAATCGCCGCCGGACTTTCAGCATGGGCGGGTCTTTGATCATGGATGTCTCCTTCGGTCGATTCCCACTAGCTTACGTCGCTGCGGGACCCGAGAGGAAGGCGCGGATGCCCGGCTAAAGGCCGGGATGACGAATAGGGTATGGGTTAAGCGGCATTAGAACTCTCGACCGTCATGGCCGGACTCGACCCGGCCATCCATCTTGCCCGCAACTCACCTCACGCCATGACGCTTGCATCGGCCAACCACGGCGCGGGGCGGCCATCGAGCTCGCTCACATCTTCGCCGAAGCGCGCGAGGATACTGGCGGCGATATCCTCCGTCGCCAGCGCCGGCAGGCTCGCGCCCTTCGCGATGCCAGGGCCCGAGGCCAGCATCAGGCCGCGGTCGCGATGATCGCCGGTTCGCCAATGCTCGTAGGGAATCTCGACCAGACCGATCTTGTTGGAACGGACCGATTCGATTGGGCTGGCGTGGTCCCAGTCGATGAAGAGGTCAGGCATGGTGTCGGTGGGATCGCGGCGATACCAGCGCTCCGCCCGGGTAATGCCCCGGATCGCCGGGCGTCCGGTTCTGGTGTTCACCAGATCCTGCAGATCGCGCTCGAGCGACGTCAAAAGGCCATCAACCTCCTCGACGCGGACGCGCCCATGCGGCTCGCGCCCGATCAAGTTGAGCCGCACGCCGCCATAGACCGTGTTGTTGGGCGAAAGGAAAAACCGCCGGCTGGCTCGCTCGGATGGGCGTGCGAAGTCCCGCTGTGGCATGGGCCGGAGAAGGCCGAGAGCCGAGCGGGCCACAGCATCGCCGGCACTCCTGAGGCGATGTGCGACATTCTCGCCGAGGCCGGCGCTCGCCAACTCGATGCGCCGCAGCACCTCCTCCAGCAAATGGGTGCCGTCATGATGGCTTGTCATGCCGTGGCTCAGCATCAACAGCAGGGTTGCGTCCGGATCCATCGCCTGCAGCAGCCGGCCGAGCTCGCCATCCAGGGCGCTATAAATCCGCCTTATCGGATCGCCGCCGATATGGTGCTGCAAAGCGGAACCAAAGCGCGGATGGCTGGTGTCGTGGAGATGCCAGAGCTGATGGCCAGCGCAATGGGCTTCGCCATAGACGCCGATGAACAGGTCCCAGGACTGCGCGCTCAGATATTTTTGTATCAGGCGGGTCTTCAGCGGCATGTATT
>DASXQK010000374.1:0-2111 GCA_036493015.1 Dongiaceae bacterium
GCAATTTCGCGATTGAGATTAACCCTTGGTCATGGACGGAATGCGCCACGGCTCTAAGATACCGTCGCCTTTTTGTCGGGGCCCGTTTATCTGGGCCTGTCTATCGGGGAGCAGCTTCAGCGATGACATTCCGCGTCGATCCCAGCCGCCTCGATCTCGCGCGCGAGTTCAAGGCGAACATCTACGGCCGTCATAGCGGCGATTTGCAGCGGATTCTGAATCTCTTTCGCAGCGAGCCGCAGAAGGGACAATACGTCCTGATTCGCGAAGCCAAGGGCGGACCTTGGGCGCTGGCGCAATACGAGCCCAGCCACGGCGCATTGCCGCAGCGAGTCGGCCCGCTCTTTGCCACGGTGGAAGAAGCGGAATGGGCCGTCTTCAAGCTGCGCTGGAAACGGTTCACCGGCCATGACCTGGCGGTGGAATAGATGCTGCAAATCATCGGCTATGGCGACCGCCTGGCGGTACGTCCCGGGCAAACAATCGAATTCAAGGTGAGCTGCGAAGCGGGCGCCGCCTCATATCAGGCAGAGATCCTGCGCCTGATCTGCGGCGACGACCGCCCGGAGGGACCCGGCTTCAAGGCACAGGCCGTCAAAAGCGGGGTTGAGGGCGGCTATCCCGGCCGCCGCCAGCCGATAGAGGTCGGCTCCTATATCCGCGTGCCGGGTGCTGCGGTGCTCGATGCCATCACGAGTTTTGCCATCACCGCGAATATCTGGCCGACCACCCCCACGAAAGAATGGGCCAAGGGCGGCGAGCAATTGCTGATCGGCCGTAACGAGGGCAAGAGTGGCTTCGCGCTCATGATTGGCGCGGCGGGCGATCTCGCGCTCAGAATCGGCGGCGCCGTGATCGCCACCGGCAAGCCGCTACGACAGCGGCAATGGTATCGCATCGAAGCCCGTTACGATTCGGCCAGCGGTACGGTCGAACTCAGTCAGGCTCCCCTCACCCAGATGGCGCGTGACGACACTGCGGCCGCCGTAAAGGGCAAGGCCCGAATGACGGCGCCACCACCCGCAACACCGCTGATCTTGGGCCGCGGCTATAACGGCAAGATCGAGACGCCCCGCCTCAGCGAGCCCGGCAAGGGCGTGATCGCGGCCTGGGATTTCGCCGAGGAAATCGCAACTACGCGCATTACCGATCGCTCGGTCAACGCGCTGCATGGCGAGACAGTAAACCTGCCGGCTCGCGGCATGATCGGCGCCGGTTGGAACGGCCAAGCCTTTCATTGGCGCGAGCGGCCCGATCTCTACGGCGCTATCCATTTCCACGACGACGATCTCTATGATTGTCGCTGGCAGACGGATTTCGCCTGGACGCTTCCCGACGATCTACCCAGCGGGTTCTATGCCGCCCATGTCACCTGCGCGCCCGGCGAAGAAACCGGCGAGGATTTCATTCCCTTCTTCGTTTGCCCGCCCCGGGGCAAGGCCACGGCGCCAGTTGCCTTCATCGCGTCGACCGCTACCTTCATGGCCTACGCCAACAGCCATCACGGTTATGAAGATCCCATTGCCGAGCTGACCTATGGCTCGCTGCTGAAATTCGCGCCGACGGATCTATTCCTGCGCCAGCGACGCGATCTGGGCGTCTCAACCTATGACGTGCATCGCGACGGCAGCGGCTCCTGCTACAGCTCGCGGCTGCGGCCCCTGCTCACCTCGCGCGTGAAGGGGCGGATGTGGAACTACAATGCCGATCTCCACATCGTCGATTGGCTGGCTGGCATCGGCCAGGACTGCGACATCATCACTGATGAGGAGATCCATTGCGAGGGCGTCGGCCTGCTAAAGCCCTATCGCTGCATCATCGCCGGCAGCCATCCCGAATATCACTCCGCCGCCATGCTCGATGCGTTCGAATCCTATCTCGCCGAGGGCGGCCGACTCATGTATCTGGGTGGTAATGGTTTCTATTGGCGCACCGCCTTTCATCCCGAATTGCCCGGCGTGATCGAGGTACGCCGCAGCGAGGGCACGCGCACCTGGACGGCGCATCCGGGGGAGTTGCATCTGAGTGTCACCGGCGAGCCGGGCGGACTATGGCGCAGCAGCGGCCGCGCACCGCAGAAACTGGTGGGCGTCGGCTGTGCCTCGGAAGGC
>DASXQK010000375.1:0-25454 GCA_036493015.1 Dongiaceae bacterium
TCGCCTATATCCGCCGCAACCATAATCTTCTCGTTGGCGAAGGCAGTGCCGAGCGCATCAAAAAGGAAATCGGTTCCGCCTGTCCGCCGGAAGATGGCGAAGGCCGCGTGATGGAGATCAAGGGCCGTGATCTGATGAACGGCGTGCCCAAGGAACTCGTCATCACTGAGCGCCAGATCGCCGAGAGTCTTGCCGAGCCTGTCGGCGCGATCATTGAAGCGGTGAAAGTCGCACTCGAACACACCGCACCCGAACTTGCCGCCGACATTGTCGACAAGGGAATCGTTCTGACCGGCGGCGGCGCGCTGCTGAGCAATCTCGATTTCGTTTTGCGTCACTCGACGGGCCTGCCTGTCTCCATCGCCGATGATCCTCTGAGCTGTGTTGCGCTTGGCACCGGTCGATGCCTCGAAGAAATGAAGACTCTGAAGAACGTGCTGATCAGCACTTACTAGGAAGAGTCTGGCGCCGGCAGGCAACAACTTTTACGAGATAACCAAAAAAGCCCTTTGTTCTCCATGCTTTATCCAGTATTCTGCTGAGCGAACGGTTTCGGACTGCCGTTCGTGCACCGGTCGGGAGGACTGCGGTGAACTTGCGAGGGGGATCGGCTGTGCGACTCGCCTCGGCGAAGGCGTGGCTGCATCGCGGCACCTTCGTTCTGTTGTTTGGCGCGGCCTTCGCTCTGATGGTACTCGGCAAGGCGGATACGCCCCTTATCGAGCGGGCGCGTGTCAGCGTCATCGATGCGCTCTCCCCGATCATGGAGGGGCTTGCCAAGCCCATCGCCAGTGTTCGCCAACTCTATGACAACGCTAGAGATTTCTGGAGCCTGCGGGAACAGAACGCGAGCCTGAAAGCCGATCAGGAGCGGCTCCTGGAATGGCAGACCGTGGCCCGCCAGCTGCAGGCCGAGAACGATGCACTGCGCGCCATGCTGAGACTGGTGCCGGAGCCGAGCGCCACCTTCGTCACCGCCCGGGTGGTGGCCGACAACGGCGGCGCCTTCGTGCGAACCGTCCTGGTCACCGCCGGACTTCGCGACGGGGTGCGCAAGGGTTCGGTCGCCATGACCGGCGAGGGGGTGGTCGGCAGGGTCGCCGAGGTCGGCGAGCACTCTGCCCGGGTCCTGCTGCTGAGCGACATAAGCAGCCGGATTCCTGTGACAATCGAACGCACTCGCGATCAAGCCATTCTGGCTGGGGATAACTCCGACAACCCGCGGTTGCTTTACCTGCCCCATGGCAGTGCGCTGACGCCGGGCGACCGCATCGTGACATCGACAGCCGGCGGCGCTTTCCCTGGCGGCCTGCCGATCGGCCAGGTGGTTGCCATCCAGGACGGCGTGCCGATCGTGCAGCTTTTTGTCGCCTGGGATCGCCTCGAATATCTGCGGCTCGTCGATTACAAACTGCCGGGTGTGCTACAGTCCGGCGCGGGCAAGCTGCAATGACCTTTTCGATTTTTCATCAGCTCGATAACTGGGCGCGCAACTTGGCACCGTTCGCGCTGACGATGCTCTCGCTGATTATCGGCAACATGCCGCTGCATCTGCCGTATTTCGTGCCGCTGGGCATTAGCCTGCCGATGATCTCCGTCTATTACTGGGCGATCCATCGGCCGGGCTTGCTGCCGGCGCCGGTCGTCTTCCTTGTCGGCCTCATTGGCGATCTTATGGGTGCGGCTCCGCTCGGCGTCGGCACGCTGCTGCTGTTGCTGGTCTATGCCGTCGCGCTCTCGCAGCGCCGGCTGTTCTTCGGCCAGCCCTTCCTTGTCGTCTGGTGGGGCTTCATGATGATCGCGGCCGGCGCCATGTCGCTGGGCTGGATTCTCTCTTCGATTGTCGGCGGCGGCGCTCTCGATCCCAAGCCCACGATCTTCGCCTATCTGATGACGCTCGCCCTCTATCCTGCCCTGGGCGATCTTTTCGCCCGCGCCCAGCGCTCGTTCCTGCGCTCAGCTTAGTTCGGTATAATCGCGGGCGATGACGCAGCCCCAACAGGTTCAACGCACCTTCACCCGGCGGGTCGTCATGCTGGGCGGCAGCCAGGCGGTGCTGCTGGGCGCCCTGATCGGGCGCATGTATTACCTGCAGGTGATGGAGACTGACCGCTATCGCCTGATGGCGGAACAGAACCGCGTCAACCTTCGTCTGTTGCCACCCCTGCGCGGCAAGATCCTCGACCGCTTCGGCCGCGCAATTGCAGTCAACGATCCGAACTACCGAGTCGTCGTGGTGCCGGAGCAGACCGGCGATATGCGGGCCACGCTAAGGGCGCTGGCCCGCGTTCTGCCGATCGAGCCCGATGAAATCGAGAAGATCATGCGCGAGCGCAACCGCTATCGCGCCTTCGTGCCGATCCCGGTACGCGAGAACCTCAGCTGGGACCAGGTTTCCAAGGTAGAGATCAACTCGCCCGATCTGCCAGGCGCCAGCATCGAGGTCGACCAGACGCGCTCCTATCCCTACGGGGCCAGCACCGCCCATGTGCTAGGCTATGTCGGCCCGCCGGCGGAGGGCGAGGTGGGCAACGATCCGCTACTGCAACTGCCGGGATTTCGCATCGGCAAGAGCGGGTTGGAAAAAGTCTACGATGCGCAGCTGCGCGGCACCGCCGGCACCAGCGAGATCGAAGTCAATGCGCTTGGCCGCGTGATCCGCGAGCTCGATCGGCGCGACGGCAATTCCGGGGTGGAGCTGGTCACCACGCTGGATATCGGCCTGCAGCAATACGTCCAGCAGCGCCTGGCCGAACAGCAGAGCGCCTCGGCGGCCGTGATCGATGTCATCACCGGCGATGTGCTGGCGCTGGGCTCAACCCCCAGTTTCGATCCCAGCGCCTTCAATCGGGGCCTCAGCGGCGCGGAATGGCAGACTCTTTCCAGCGACATTTCGCATCCGCTCACCAACAAGACCATCGCCGGCCAGTATCCGCCGGGCTCCACCTTCAAGACCATGACCGCCATGGCAGCGCTCGAAGGCGGCATGGAGCCGAGCCACACCGTCTTCTGCCCCGGCTTCGTCACGCTGGGCAGCGTCAGCTTCCACTGCTGGCGCCATCAGGGTCATGGCACGCTGGACATGCTGGGCGGCATCAAGAATTCCTGCGACGTCTATTTCTACGACGTGGCGCGGCGCATCGGCATCGATGCCATCGCCGATATGTCCAGGCGGTTCGGACTCGGGCAGCTCACGGGCCTCGACCTGGTGGGCGAAAAGCCCGGCCTCATTCCCGATACGGCCTGGAAGAAGGCAACCCTCAAAGATGTCTGGCATCCGGGCGAGACGCTGATCGCGGGCATCGGCCAGGGGTTTATTCAAACGACGCCCTTGCAGCTCGCGGTCATGACCGCGCGCCTGGCCAATGGCGGCTATGCCTTGCGCCCGCATCTGACGCGCGCGGCCAAGCTGACAGCCGATAGCCTGGCGGAAAATATACCCTCCTTCCCCAGGATGAACGTCGACCCGGTCCACCTGAGACTGGTGGGCGAGGGCATGCGCATGGTGGTGAACGATCAGGACGGCACGGCCTACAACGCGCATATAAGCCAACCCGGTATGGAGATGGCCGGCAAGACCGGCAGCGCCCAGGTCCGCCGCATCACCATGGCCGAGCGCCTGGCCGGCATCCGCAAGAACGAAGACCTGCCCTGGCCCATGCGCGACCATGCGCTGTTCATCTGTTTTGCCCCCACCTCGTCGCCGCGCTACGCCGCGGCCGTGGTGGTGGAGCATGGCGGCGCCGGCGGCCGGGTGGCAGGCCCGATCGCCCGCGACATCATGCTCGAATGCCAGCAGCGCGATCCGGCGCGTCCGCTGGGTGGTGCCAAGCTCGCCGCCATCCGGGCGGAGGGCTGAGCGGTGTCGCAATTCGTCGTCAGCAGCGGCGGCGGCAATATGAGCGCGCTGGAAAAGCTGCGCCATTTCAACTGGGGCCTGCTGTTGACCATCGTCGCCACTGCCAGCATCGGCTTTGCCATGCTCTATTCCGCGGGCAATGGCAGTGCCGATCCCTGGATGTCACGCCAGGCGCTGCGCTTTGCCGGTGGGTTCTGCGCCTTGATCGTGGTGGCGCTGGTGGATTTCCGCTTCTGGCTGCGCCAGGCCTATCCGCTTTACGGTCTTGCCTTCCTGCTGCTGATCTATGTCGAGATCGCGGGCCATGTCGGCATGGGCGCGCAGCGCTGGATCAATATCGGATTCCTGCAACTGCAGCCCTCCGAGCTCATGAAGATCTCGCTGGTGCTGGCGCTGGCCCGCTATTTCCATGGGTTGAGCTACGAGGATATCGGCAAGCCGGTGAATATCCTGCTGCCCATCGCCATGGTGCTGCTCCCGGCCGGGCTCGTGTTGATGCAGCCCGACCTCGGCACGGCCGGCATGTTGATCCTGGGCGGCGCCCTGATGTTCTTTGCCGCCGGCGTGCGCATATGGAAATTCGCCGTGGTGCTGGCCGCCGGATTGTCGGCGATCCCCATCGCTTGGAACTTCCTGCGCGACTACCAGAAGGACCGCATCCTTACATTTCTCAATCCGGAGACAGATCCGCTGGGGGCGGGATATCACATCCTGCAATCCAAGATCGCCTTCGGCTCCGGCGGCCTGTTCGGCAAGGGCTTCCTGCAGGGCTCGCAGAGCCATCTGAATTTCCTGCCCGAACGCCAGACGGATTTCATCTTCACCATGTTGGCCGAGGAATTCGGCCTGGTGGGCGGCCTCGTGCTGCTGTGCCTTTATGCCATCCTGATCGCCTATGGCCTCGCCATTGGTTTGCGCAGCCGCAGCCAGTTCGGGCGGCTGGTCGCCGTAGGCCTCGCCGGCAACCTGTTTCTCTATGTCTTTATCAATATGGCCATGGTGATGGGCCTGATCCCCGTGGTCGGCGTGCCGCTGCCGCTGATCTCCTATGGCGGCACGGCCATGCTGACGGTGTTGGTGGGCTTCGGTCTTATCATGTCCGTCTATATCAACCGGGATTTCAGGATCGGCCGCCGCGGCGGGGTCTCCGACGACTAGCTGAGCGGCGTGAGCGGGCTCGCTATCTTGCTTATCTGATTCACAGGCTGTGCATCGCCTAACTCGCCGCGGCCCGATAGGCCTGCTCAACCAATTTCAGCGTCTCGATATTGTCGATGGCATCCGTCTCGAAACCGCTCCCGGACTCCAGGCAATCGACGAAATGCGCGATCGTATTGTCGAAGCTCGCCTGATAGCCGGTGGCGAGGTCGTAATGCTCGCTGCGTGGGCGCGGCCCGATGAGGGTCAACTCGCCATCCTGAAGCGTGGCACTCGCAATCGTCCCGACAATTTCCAGCCGGTCTCCGACGCCTGACGGGTAGCCGGGTGCTGCCATCGTTCCGGTGACGGTGACCGGAGCATCCCGTTCCGTGCGCAACAGAATGGTTGCCAGGGTCTCGCCTTTGACGTCGGCCAGCGTGCAGGCGGTCCGCGCCGCCAGGACATGCAGAGGACCACAGAGGTAGCGCATGACATCGAGATGATGGATGAGGACTTCGGCGATCATCAGCTGCGCTTCGTTGGCCATGAATGGCTGGCGTTCCAACGCCGGCCGCCGGCCCCCGGTATCGGGCAGCATGCCGGAGCCGATCATCGCAAGGTGGCCCATCAGGATATCGCCCAGATCGCCTTGCGCGATCCATTGGCGAAGGTCGCGATACCAGGGACGAAACCGCCAATTCTCGTGGACCATGAGTCTGTTCTTGCCGGCGATACGCCGGATCAGCCCTTCGGCCTCGCGAAGGGTGGGTGTCAAGGGCTTCTGGCACAGGACGTCGATTCCTTTCGCCGCTGCCGCCTCGACGTGAGCGGCATGAGTCTGGCGCGGCGAGGCCACGTCCAGCGCATCAATGGATGTGTCCTCCAGCATGGATGCCGTGTCCTGGTAGATCCGGGGGATTCCGAACTCGTCGGCACGTCTTTGTGCGTTCTGACCGTTCGGATCGCAGACGCCCACGAGTTGCACGCGCGAGC
This sequence comes from Dongiaceae bacterium, assembly GCA_036493015.1. Taxonomy (GTDB): domain Bacteria; phylum Pseudomonadota; class Alphaproteobacteria; order Dongiales; family Dongiaceae; genus DASXQK01. Next base: position 5,993 of record DASXQK010000375.1, read on the forward strand.
CGAGATTTCGCCATGCCACGAGATGGTGCCAACTGATCATCCCCGCCCCGGACAGCGCAACGCGCAAAGGACCTGAGCGGCTCCGGCGAGTGGTGGTCATTCTTGCTCTCCAAGACGCAATAGGCGTACCGGGTTCTCCCACAAGGCCCCGTGCAGCGCCATGAATTGGATGTTGAAAGGTCAGCCGCCGATTTGGCTTCTAACTAGTCATACATTAAGATTTCCCTCGGGATTTCAGGCCAATAGCGGGGGACAGATTTATGATGCCGTTGGGCGATTTGCTGATCGCTGCCGGGCTGGCAAACCGCCAGCAGGTGGATGCCGCCTTGGCGCGCCAGGAGTTGAAGTCGGCCCGTCTTGCCGACATCCTGGTGGAGATGGGTGCTGCCGGGCGCGGCGCCATCGACTCCTTCATGGAACGTCTGCCGCCGGAGCCGGCCAGTCTTGCCGATACCGGGATCGCCGATATCGCGCTGATCGATCTGTTGATCAAGCTCGTCTATGCCGGCCGGCTGGAGAGCGTCAGCCAGATGACCGACGCCATCAAGCTGCCGCGCCCGCTGGTGAGCGAGCTGATCACGCAATGCGTCCAGCGCCATCTGCTGCAGGCGGCGGGGGCGGGGGGCCAGACCGGTCTGATCGACATGCACTACTACCTGACCGATACCGGCCAGGCTTTTGCCAAGGAATCCCTCCAGCGTTCGAAATATGCAGGACCGGCCCCGGTCTCGCTCGACGCCTTTACCCAGCGCGTGCGCCGGCAGAAGATCACCAACGAACCGGTGACGTGGGAGCGCATTCGCGGCGGACTTGCCAGCCTCACCATCGCCGACAGCATGGTGGAAAAACTCGGGCCGGCCTTGAACAGCGGCCGGGCGATGCTGCTTTACGGGCCGCCTGGCAACGGCAAGACCTCCATCGCCCTCAGCTTTGCCAGCGTATTCAGCGACATCATCTATGTGCCCTTCGCCATCGAGGTCGAGGGCCAGATCATGCGCCTCTACGATCCGAATTTTCATCGCCTGCCCATCGATCCCGATCTTCAGGCCCATGGCGGCGTGGCCTCGTTCCGTCACGAAGGTTTCGATGCGCGCTGGGTTCCGGTGCGCCGGCCTTTCATCGTGACCGGTGGCGAATTGACGCTCGCCATGCTCGATCTCAGCTACGACGCCGCCGCCAATTTCTACGAGGCGCCGCTGCACCTGAAGGCCCTGGGCGGCTGTTTCATCATCGACGATTTCGGCCGGCAGATCGTCTCGCCCTCGGCGCTGCTCAACCGCTGGATCGTGCCGCTGGAAAGCCGGGTCGATTATCTGAAACTGCATACCGGCACCAGCTTTTCCGTGCCGTTCGAGGAGATGGTGGTGTTCTCGACCAACCTCGATCCGGAGGACCTGATGGACCCGGCCTTCCTGCGCCGGCTGCCCTACAAGCTCGAGGTCGGGATTCCGACGCCCGAGGCTTTCCGCGAGATCTTCGCCAATGTGGCGAGTGCTGCGGCCCTCGAATTGCCGGCGGGGGTCCTGGATTCGGTGATCGACATGATCACCAAAGGCAAGAAGATGGAGCTTGCCGCCTATCATCCCCGCTTCATCGTCGACCAGGTCGTCGCTGCCTGCCGCTTCATGAAGCAGCCGCTCCATTTCGAGCCGCGCTTTATTGCTTACGCGGTGGACAACCTGCGCGTTCGCCGGGCCGACGGCGAGCCGGCCAAGGCTGCGGCGGCGCGGCCTTATACCGCGGCAGCTTCGCGTTAAAAGGCAGCGGGCCCAAGGCAGGGGGAGGGCTATCGACAAAGGGTAGGGCGTTTGCTATATCGCGCCCTCGCTTGCATCGGACCAGCGCCGTCAGGACTGGTCCGCTTTCACGCCGGGCGGGCCGCTAGCTCAGTTGGTAGAGCAGCTGACTCTTAATCAGCGGGTCGTAGGTTCGAATCCTACGCGGCCCACCACTCCTCCACTTACCGTTACGCCTATCGGGGTTTTTGCCGCCTGGATCCGTAAGCCAGCTGGCGGCTAATCAACGGGCCAAGCAGGCCCGCCGGCCGGCGCGACCAGGCGCAGATTCAGTTCCATGCGTTCGAAGCGCCACGCACCATCTTCGAGCGTCACCTCTGCCTGGTACGAACCGGCTATCCAGGTATTTTGCCGCTCCGAGCTGCCGCTCAAACTCGTGCGCGCCAGTTCCCACAAATACCAGGATGCGGAAGCGGAGGTCCCGTCTTGCGACACTTCGATCTGCGGCGCGACGTTGTAGTGCATCGTCCACATCACGTCGCGCTCGCGCAGCTTCGCAAGGCCCTTCGTGACTTCTTCGAGACCCTCGTGGTGAACGCCGAGCGCCTCGCAGTGCCAGCCCGCCGACCGCGCAAACAGCGGACGCATCATCTCCGGCGGCGAAAACGCATCAGCCGCCACGCCGTACTTCGCGATAACCGTCCTTATGGACTCGATGTCCTTAAGCCGCTGAATTTCCTTTACCAGATCCATTTGCGTCTCCCGGCCCTCGGTCCTTGTAGAAACGAACGGGCCGCTGCAAGCTATCAACTGCGGCTGGCCATTTCGAGTCCTTGTCCATGGCGGGCTTGGCAGATGGTCGCCCTCCTGACGCCGCCGATTAAACAGGCTCCAAGGTTCATATCCGGGGGAATCATGAAAACAATGTCGAAACGAAGCGGACTCATTGCCGTGGCGCTGACGATGAGCGTCATGCTTGCCAGCTGCGGCAGCAAGTCGGTTGCCGGCAACACTTACGAGGGAGCCGGGGGTGCGTTTTCGGTCGAATTCCAATCCGGCGGCAAGGCTGTAACCACGATCGCAGGCAATAAGGTCGATTGCACTTACGCGGAAGACAGCAAAACCGTGACCTTGACCTGCGAAGGCCAGCCAGTCGCCCTGACGGTTAATGATGACGGCTCGCTTAGCGGACCCCCCGACGGAATGATGGGAAAATTGACTAAAAAGCAGTAGCGCGGCGCACGGCAAAAGCGGCGCGCCTTACATGGGCGACCGCTAGTTTCAACCAACCAGCAGGACAGTCGCGTTAATTTAAGTTCACCCCCACGCTATGCGTAGTTGGGGACCAACAACTATGCCCGCGCGAGCCCCGGATTTCCGCCGGCGAGCCCGGGCCGGCCCTGCAATTATTGCAATTTTTGATGAAACCTTTGAGAGCCCGCCTCGTTGCATTCCTGAGGGCCTCAGATAGCCCATTCACGCAAACACGCAAGTTGGATCAACTGATAGGAGGAGATCTGATCATGCGTACAAAAGTCAGCCTTTTGGTTGGAACGTTTCTCGGCGCTCTCGCAGTAAGTTCGGTTTCGACGATCCCCGGCAACGCCTATGCCGCGTGCCTGTCAAGCGATCCGGTTAATGGCACGACTGCGACCGATGCGATGATGGCGATGCAAAGCGCAGGCTACATTCAGGTTCAGGTGTACGCCGAGGGGTGCGACAGTGCCTGGCACGCGCATGCTGTGCAAAACGGCATGCCGGTCGATATCGTGTGGAACCGAGAGGGCCAGATCCTGGCTGAAAACGGCTCCGATGCCGCCTACGTGGCGCCACCCACGACCAGTACTTATCCCTACGCTCCCGGAGCTCCGGTCACCACCACCGTCTATACGACCTATACCAGGGTACCGGCGCCTCTCGTGGTCAATCAGGCTCAGGCCGGTTATGTCGTGGCTACGCCGGCTGGGCAGACCGTATACACGTTTGACCAGGACGTGCCCGGTCAGTCCACCTGCTACGGCAATTGCATTTCATATTGGCAGCCAGTGTATGCGCCGCCAAATGCAGCACCCACCAGCTATTATACGGTGGTTACGCGCTCGGACGGCCGCACCCAGTGGGCGACCTCCAGCGGCATGCCCCTCTACACCTATGTTTATGATCGCAGCCCAGGGGATGTCAGCGGAAACAACTACCAGAATGTCTGGCACGCAGACTATGTCGCGGACTCTGGATTGAGGATGGTCACGCAGGACGCGGCGGTGACCGTGCAGCCAGGCGTGAATACGCGCGTCGTCGGTGTGGCCAATGCCGGGACCAGGGTTGTGGTGCTCGACAACAGCGGTCATTGGACACACATCCAGGCACCAGGGCTCGACGGTTACATTCCCTCGATCGCGCTCCGTTAGCATCAGCAGCTAACCGGATTGCAGCTCCGCCGCCAACCATCGGCGGCGGGGCTGCCCCCCAGGCGATGTACAGCCGCAAGCGCCACAATTCCGCCATCCTTCAAATCTCGAGTGTGTTCCCTGGAACACACTCGTGGCGGAACGATATGGACGTTAGGCCGTTCCGTCATAAGCAAGAGCCCTTTGGCGCCTCGCGCACTTCCCACCATTGGGAGGCGAGGCGGCCGAGTTAAAAGGAGGATCATCATGACCAAGCTGAATCGAATTGCGGGAGCGGCGGCGGTATTCGCTGCAGCCCTGATGGCCGCGTCAGTTCCTCTGAAGTCCGCCAGCGCCGATAACGACAATTGGGGTCGGCATTCCCACTGGAATAACAACAACAACTGGGGCAGCGGTGGCAGCTTTTATTTCAACACGGGTCCGGGCTACTACTACTCCCCGGCGCCGACATACTACTACCCACAAACGTACTACCCGCCTACCTACTACTCTCCGCCCGCATATTACTATCCGGCACCCTCATATGGGCCATCGTTCGGATTTTCTGTTCGCGTTCGCTAAATGAACGATCGCCTTCAGGCTCGACCTGAAGGAAACCAACGTTACCTGCAACCCCCGCCCGGTTTGGCGGGGGTTGTTGCTTGTCGGGGCCAGAATTTCGGCGAGGCGCCGCCGAGTCCGGTCTAGAACCGGTCGAGGTTCATCACCTTGGTCCAGGCCGCCACGAAATCGCGCACGAAAGCGTGCTTCGCGTCGTCGCTGCCATAGACTTCTGCCAGGGCGCGGAGCTGGGAATGCGAGCCGAAAATCAGATCGGCGCGGGTGCCGGTCCATTTGACCTCGTCCGTGGTCACGTCGCGCCCTTCATAAACGCCCTCGCTGCCGGCGACCGGCTGCCACAGCGTGCCCATGTCGAGCAGGTTGGCGAAGAAATCGTTCGTCAGCGCTTCCGGCCTCTTGGTGAAGACGCCGTGCTTCGACTGGCCGGCATTGGCACCCAGCACCCGCAAGCCGCCCACCAGCACCGTCATCTCCGGCGCACTCAGCGTCAGCAACTGGGCGCGGTCCACCAGCAAGGCCTCGGTTGAGAGATGCTGCTTGCCGCGGATGTAGTTGCGGAAGCCGTCGGCCACCGGCTCGAGCGGCGCAAAGGAGTGAGCGTCCGTCTGCTCCGGCAAAGCATCCATGCGCCCGGGCGTGAAGGGCACCTGCGCCTCTTGTCCACCTGCCCGGGCGGCCTTTTCGATCGCCGCCGCGCCGCCGAGGACGATCAGATCGGCCAGCGAGACTTTCTTGTCGCCTGCAGCCGAGGCGTTGAAATTCTTCTGGATCGCCTCGAGTTGCTTCAGCACCTTCGCCAGTTGCACCGGCTGATTGACCGCCCAATCCTTCTGCGGCGCTAAGCGAATGCGCGCGCCATTGGCGCCGCCGCGCTTGTCCGAGCCGCGAAAGGTGGAGGCCGACGCCCAAGCGGTGGAAACGAGCTCGGAAACCGACAGGCCAGACGCCAGGATCTTCGCCTTCAACTCGGCGATCTCCGTCGAGCCGATCAGGGGATGATCGACCGCGGGGATCGGATCCTGCCAGGAAAGCTGTTCCCTGGGAACGAGCGGGCCGAGATAACGTACGATCGGCCCCATGTCGCGATGCGTCAGCTTGAACCAGGCGCGCGCAAAGGCGTCGGCGAACTGCTCGGGATGCTCGTAAAAGCGCCGCGAAATCTTCTCATAGGCCGGATCGAACCTGAGGGCGAGGTCGGTGGTCAGCATCGAGGGCGCATGACGCTTCGATTTATCATGAGCATCCGGCACCGTGCCGGCGCCCGCACCGTTCTTCGGCCGCCATTGATGCGCCCCGGCGGGGCTCTTGGTCAGCTCCCATTCATAGCCGAACAGGTTCTTGAAGAAGTCGTTGTTCCATTTCGTCGGCGTCGAGGTCCAAGTCACCTCCAGGCCGCTGGTAATTGCATCGCCGCCCCGGCCGCTCTGGAATTTGCTCTTCCAGCCGAGACCCTGCTCCTCGATTCCGCCGCCCTCGGGCGCAGCACCCACATGCGCGGCGTCGCCCGCTCCATGGGTCTTGCCGAAGCTGTGGCCGCCTGCGATGAGCGCCACCGTCTCCTCATCGTTCATCGCCATGCGCGCGAAGGTCTCGCGGATGTCGCGGGCCGCTGCGATCGGATCCGGCTTGCCGTTCGGACCCTCGGGGTTCACGTAGATCAGGCCCATCTGGACGGCGCCCAGCGGACTCGCCAGATCGCGTTCGCCCGAATAGCGCTCATCGGCCAGCCACTTGCCTTCCGGACCCCAGAAGATGTCCTGGTCGGGTTCCCACACATCCTCTCGGCCGCCGCCAAAGCCAAAAGTCTTGAAGCCCATGGATTCCAGCGCGACGTTGCCGGTCAGGATGATCAGATCGGCCCAGGAAAGCTTGCGGCCGTATTTCTTCTTGATCGGCCAGAGCAAGCGGCGCGCCTTGTCGAGATTGGCATTATCGGGCCAGCTATTCAGCGGCGCGAAGCGCTGTTGGCCTGAGCCGGCACCACCGCGCCCGTCGCCGGTGCGATATGTCCCGGCGCTGTGCCAGGCCATGCGGATGAAAAGCGGCCCGTAGTGGCCGAAATCGGCAGGCCACCAGGCTTGCGAATCCGTCATCAGGGCCTGCAGATCCTTAATGACGGCATTCAGATCGAGACTCTTGAACGCCTTGGCATAGTCGAAGGCCTTCTCCATCGGGTTGGAGAGGGCAGAATGCTGATGCAGAATCTGGAGATCGACCTGGTCCGGCCACCAGTCACGGTTGGTCTGCGTGCGGCCCCCGCTCGAGAACGGGCATTTGCTCTGGGTCTGGTCGTTCATGATCGCTACCTCATTTCCGATTGCCAACACTTGATTGGAATAAATCTAAACTGCCCAGCACCTTTGTATAATTGATTGTTTGAATGGCAACGATTGATCTGCTCTATCGTTACCACAGAGCTTTCAGACCCGGCGAACGCCCCGCGGCAGGTGGCTGACGATGAGTTTCGCCAACAGGCCGATATTATCTGCGCCGGGATAGCTGCGCCGCCAGACAAGCCCGATCCGCCGGCCGAGGCCGTTCGCCAGCGGGCGCAGCGCAATGGCGCTGTCCCGTGGATGACCGAGCGCCATCGCCGGCAGCAAGGTCCGCCCCATGCCGGTCGCCACCATCTGGCGGATGGTCTCCAGGCTGGTCGCGCGGAAATCGCCCTCTGGTGAATTTTCTGTGTCGAAGGAGCCGCAGATCGCCAGCGCCTGATCGCGCAGGCAATGACCTTCGGTCAGAAGAAGCAGGGGCTGCCCACGCAACTCTTCTTCCGTCGCGGGTTTGCCTTTCGCCAGTTTGTCGCCGCGGGGCATGGCGAGCCAGAAGGGCTCATCGAACAGGGCCTTGCTCTCCAGCCCGGTCTGGGAAACCGGCAAAGCGAGGAGGGCCGCGTCGAGACGGTGCGAAGTCACGCCCTCCAGCAGCCGGGATGTCATCTCTTCTTGCACCGTCAGCCGCAACGAGGGATAGGCGCCGCGCAGGGCTGGAACCAGCCAGCGCAACATATAGGGGCCCAATGTCGGGATGACGCCGAGACGGAAGGACCCGGCGAGCGGCGCCGCTTGGCGCTGGCCCGCGTCGAGGATGGCCTCGGTATCCGCCAAAATGCGCCGGGCTCGCGCCACGATCTCCTGGCCGGCGGCGGTGACATGGACGGATTTGTTCGTCCGCTCGAACAAGGTCACGCCGAGTTGGTCCTCCAGTTTGCGGATCTGGGTGCTAAGCGTCGGCTGGCTGATATGGCAGGCCTCTGCCGCCCGGCCAAAATGGCTGTGGTCGGCAAGGGCGACCAGGTAGCGCAGCTCTTGCAAGGTCATGAGTCGCTTTCGCTGGAGCGGCTGAAGCACGAATCTTCAGCCTGCATAGCTGACCCCGTCAAGCAAGCTCTTATGCGCTTGAGCTGGCAATGATTGCACTCGGCCGCACGCCACGGAACCAACGCGGCGTTTGGCCCTGCTTCGCGCACGAGCAACCAAAGCGGCGCGAATGCGTTGAAATAGCCGGTACCAATCAGGAGGTCATCATGGGTCGCGGAATCTTGCTTTGGCTGCTGGGCATTCCTATTCCGATCATTATCCTTCTCGCCCTCTTCTGGCATTGAGCGATCTCATGTCCATGAACACTGAAGTCATCTATGCCGAAGTGGCGCCCGCCGATCATGGCCGTTCGGGCCTGTCCTGGGGCTCCATTATCGGCGGGGCGCTGGCGACCATCGCCATCAGCCTCATCCTGGTCACCCTGGCGGCCGGGTTGGGTTTGACGTCCTTTTCCGTTTACGCGGGCAATAATGCAAAGGCGGCGACCTACGGCATCTCCGCTGCCCTGTCCCTGCTTGTCATCCAGTGGCTCTCGGCGGGATTTGGCGGTTATGTGGCCGGCCGTACGCGCGCGCGCTGGAATGCTCTGCATACCCATGAGAGCGGCTTTCGCGACACCGCGCATGGGTTCCTCTCCTGGGCGCTTGCCACTGTACTGACGCTCGGGCTTCTGGCCTTCGCCGGCGGTTCCGCCCTCAGCGGTGCTCTTCATGGTGCAACCACGATCGGCGCTGCCGGCGCGGCGGGTGCTGCCGCTCACGGATCGGGTCCCATGGGCGACCATATGGGTGGGCCGGGCGGCGACCCCATGGCGATCTTCACGGATCGGCTGTTCCGCATGGAGCAGCCCATGCCAGCGGCAGCGTCAACGGGAACCGCAACCACGGGCACGGTCACGACGGCCGAGACGCCCGTTCCGACGTCGGTCATGGTGCGGGCCACACCGGATATGCGTGCCGAGGCCGGGCGGATCTTCGCCACCCAGTTTACGGATGGCGCGATCTCTGATGCGGACAAGGCCTATCTTGCCCAGGAAGTCGCCCAAGTGACCGGACTTCCGCCGGCCGAGGCCCAGAAGCGCGTAGCCGACGCCTCTGCCGCCATTGCCGATGCGCAGGCCAAGGCAAAAGCCGCCGCCGAAGCCGCCCGCAAGGCGGCCGCGACTGGCGCATTTTTCACCGCCTTCAGCCTTCTCATCGGTGCCTTTATCGGTGCCGTTGCCGGGGCTGTGGGCGGGCACCGCCGCGAGTTGAATGCGGCTGTGAGAGTTCGCTGAACGCAGAGCTGGATTGGCGAGTGAGCAGTTAGCTTTCTGCTCACTCGCCGTCATTTGCTAGCCTGGAGGAAATAATGAATAGGATTTCTACATAATAGGCGTCGTCGTTGTGGTCTTGTTTGTCTTGGGATATTTCGGCTTCCATCACTGAGTGGCGCCAATCGGGTCGCGGGATCCGCCAAAGTCCTTCGGACAATCGCGCCCGCTAAACCTGTATCCGACTGACTTTGACCCCTCTCTGGGAGTTTAGGTCACGGCGCAATCCTGGCCAATTATCCCTCGAGCGTCGCTCGCAAATGGCGAGAGAATCTCGTCGGCGGCCGGCGCCCCGAGGCAACTTCCGCCGTCCGCTGACGTTAACCTCCTGCGTGCACTATCTGCGAGCCAGTATGAGGGTGCGGCAGGGCGCAGCTCACGCGCGGCCAAGCGCCAGGAAGGCTTCACGATGACCGGAAAATACGGATATCTCGCTGTCGTCCTGCTTTCGGCCGCCGCTGTTGCCGTGTTTGCCAGCCAGCTCGGAGGCGTTTTGGATTTTCCCTCTGCCCAGCCGCGCGCGCTCACGGTGTTTCACATGCAAGAAGGCTTGGCTGTCGTTCCGGCCCAGTGAGCATTAGCGATGAGCGAGACGCGCGCAGAGATCTACCGCAAACGGGCGGCCGAAATCCGCGATCGTGCTGGGCGTGTGTCTGCCGCGGATATCCGCTCGGAGATGGAAGCACTGGCTCGTCAATACGAGCAAATGGCCGAAATGATGGATAGAGCCCGGCGGACACGCGGCACACCGCCCTGACTTGAGGCAGCGGTTGCCGGCTCCCGCCAGGCGCGCTGCGTCTACAGGAGAAAGAGATCCGCCAGCGCGACGGCCGGCAAATTACTTTCGATGATGTGCCAGCGGAGTGCCCCGTCCGGAAAATCGACCCTCAGTTCGTGATCTTTGCGCGCTGCGGCGCTGGCGGCGGGAAGCAGGCGCTGCCCCGTTCTGGACGGCAATGTGGACAGCTGTATCTTCCAGGGCGAGGCATTGTCCGGGATGCGGCCAAACGAGTACTCGCAATCCAGATATGAATACGCCAGCTGCTGAGGTGCCCCGGCAACGAGATGAGCCAGGTTCGGAGCCGCCGGCAACGGACGGGCTCGCGGTTCGGCAAACAGAAACCAGTCGTCGAGCAATACGAGAAGGCAACCCTGGTTTGACAAGCTTTTGATTTTGGGACTGTCGCTGTGGATGAGCTGAGCAGCCACACAAACACGGCTTCCGGGTGACATGCGTTGAAAAATCTCGCGATAGGAAGAACCGAGGGCCGAACCGGAATCGCCTGTCTCATAAAGAACGTCACCGTCGAGCGCGATATCCGCGATATCGGGCCGGCCCGTCGCCGGTTGATAGTCGAATTCGCGAATCCACTCGCAGCGGTTTCCCGCCAGGCGAATGCGGCCTGCGAAGCCTTTTTGCTCCGCCAGGGCCAGCAGTTCGCCGGCTGAATACTCGCCGAGCAATGTTCGCGGCAGAAGTGCTGCTGCGCTTGCGGGAATTCTGACGTCGATGTAAAGCGACCGCGTCTGGCCCCAGAAAGCCTGCGTGGTTGCATCCACCCGGCCATCGGAAAATTCGATTCTGTTACGGCGCCAAAGGCCGACGAGGGATTCTGCGGTGATGTCTGGGTTAGCGCGAGCCATCAGGATTGGCCTGCTGCGAAGGTTTTCAAAGGCTAACATGGCAAGGCGTGCCGTGCGGATCAGGAGCATATATCGGGATGCCAATGACACAACCAGATCAGCGGCCCTCGGCGGCCGTTGCGCATGTGGTCCTCTACACGGACCGGATGGAAGAATCGGCGCGCTTCATGCGTGTCATCGGTCTGCGGGCGATTTTCGATGGACCGCAGGTCTCGGTCTATGAAATGCGTGGCGGCACGCATCTTCTCCTGATGCAAAAGGACAAGGTGGATGGCGGCGAGGCGTCGTTCGGGCTCATGGTCGACGATCTGCGCCAAGCCCATGAGCGGTTCACCGCCCTTGGCCTTGCACCCTCACCGATCGAAGCGCGCCCCGAAATCCATCACGAGGTCTTCACCCTGCGCGAACCCGCGGGCCACCTGATCACGTTCTTTTCGAGCCACCTGTCAGGTCAGCCGGTGTGAAGAGGAAGCCCATGCTGCGCCCGGCACCGGCCGGCCGCGATCCTCGAAGGAATGGGCGTAACATCGCTACTGATTGGAATCGGCCGAGACCGATATGGAAACCGCGAGGCGCTCAGAGGCATTGCCCCGGCGAACGCCCCGGATCGGCGCTGCGGAGGCATAATCGAGCCCGATAGCACTGCGGATATAGGCCTCGGTCGGGCAGATGCGGTTGGAGGGATCGAAGCCAACCCAGCCCAGATTCTCGACATAGGCTTCGGCCCAGGCATGGCTCGCCTCGGATTCAGGGCGTCCGGTCCACAGATATCCGCCAACATAGCGCGCCGGAATGCCGAGCACGCGTGCCGCCGCGATGAAGACGTGGCTATGGTCCTGGCAGACGCCGGCACCCGACCGCAGCGCATCGCCTGCCGATGTCTCGGTCCCTGTGACCCCGATCCGGTAATCGATCCGCTCGCGCACGCCGATCATCAGCCGATGAAGCCGGTCGAGTGTGGATATGGCGCCCGATTGTTGGGCGGCGAGATCGCCAATGGATTGATCGGCAGCGGTCAGCGCCGTGCTGCGCAGGAAATAGGTCGGCGGCAGCGGTTCAAATCCACCGCGCACGACGCCGCCTGTATCGCTGGTTTCCACCTCGCCCTCCACGAGGAAGGTGACGCTGACATGTTCGCGATTCAGCGAATGGGAATGCACCACATTCCCCAGACCATCGGTGAAGGATGGCAGGTCGGACCGGCCGTTCGCCTCGATACGCCAGCTGAAAACAGACAGCCCGTCGTGGACACGGGGACTGAGGCGGAGCGTCTGGATGGCATAGGCGATCGGTTCGCCGTAGCGATAGACGCTCTGATGCCGGACCTGCAATTTCATGGCAATGCGCCTCTAGACCAGATACATGGCCCGGATTTCGTTGCCGAGATCGATCATCTCGTCGACGAAGCCGGTGAGAAAATCATGTAACCCTGTCTGAAAGATTTCCTTGATGCTGCCGCCGCGAAGCCGCGCATGCATGTCCGCGGCGTGGCGGTGACAGGCGCCCCGCTTGCCGCCGTAGCGCGCCGCCAGGAATTCGAGATTTTGCGTGATCTGGTCGCAGCAATTGAGCAGCGAACGGGGCATCTCCGGGCGCAAGATCAACAGTTCGGCCACCAGCCAGGGCTTCAGGCGCTCGTGATAGACCCAGTGATAGCCGCGCACGGCCGAAACGGTCCGCAGGATCGCCTGCCATTGATAATAATCGAGGGAGCCGCCGATCCCTTGGCCCTCCGGCAGCAGCACATGGTATTTCACGTCAAGGATGCGCGCGGTGTTGTCGGCCCGCTCGAGATAGGTGCCAAGCCGGCTGAAATAGAATGCATCGTTGCGGAGCATCGTATTGTTGTAGCTGCCGTTGAACAGCAGCGAGCGCTCCTTCACCCAATCCAGGGATTCGACCAGCTGTTCTGGCGGCAGGTTCGCCGATAGATGCGAATCGAGCTGCATCCAGGTTTCGTTGGTCGAATTCCACATATCGGTGGTGAGCGCGGTGCGGACGGTCCTTGCATTATGCCGCGCGGTCTTGATGCACGAGATGATGCTGGAGGGGTTGGCATCGTCACGAACCAGGTAATCGATGACATTGTCGGCGGTGACCTCGCCATGACGCTCGCGAAATCCGGGTTCGCAACCGCTGGTCAGCAATGTCGATTGCCACTCGCTGCCCTCTTGTCCCAGCGAACGGGCCATGCTGGCCATCCAGTGGCCTGCCAGAACGATCCGGGCCATGTCGTCGGCCCGCTCCATGTACCGGGCGAGCCAGTAGAGGTGTTCGGCGGTGCGGCTCAGCATCGTCGATCAGCGCTCCTCAACCCAGGTGTCCTTGGTCCCGCCGCCCTGGCTCGAATTGACGACCAGGGAGCCCTGGCTCAGCGCAACGCGGGTCAAACCGCCCGGGACAATTCGTGTCTCCTTGCCGGACAAGACGAAGGGCCGCAGATCGACATGACGGGGTGCAACACCGCTTTCGACGAAGGTGGGGCATGTCGAAAGCGCCAGCGTCGGCTGGGCAATATAGTCATCGGGGCGTGCTTTCAGCTTGGCTGCGAACTCCTCGATAGCCGCCTTGGTCGAGGCGGGGCCGACCAGCATGCCGTAGCCGCCCGAGCCGCGAGCCTCCTTGACGACCAATTCGGGCAGGTGGTCCAGAACATAGGCGAGTTCGTCCGCCACACAGCAGCTATAGGTCGGGACGTTTCGCAGGATCGGCTTCTCGCCCAGGAAGAATTCGATCATCGCCGGAACATAGGGATAGATGGATTTGTCGTCGGCAACGCCTGTGCCGATCGCATTGGCGAGCGTGACATTGCCCGCTCGATAGGCGCTGGCCAGCCCTGCCGTACCAATCAGGGAGTCGCCGCGAAAGGCGAGGGGATCCAGGAAATCGTCATCCACGCGGCGATAAATGATGTCGACCCGCTTTAGCCCCTCGGTGGTGCGCATATAGACGACGTTGTCGTCGACGAGCAGGTCGGGGCCTTCGACGAGTTCGATCCCCATCTCATCGGCCAGGAAGGAATGTTCGTAATAGGCGCTGTTATGAGCGCCGGGCGTCAGCAGGACGACCACGGGTTCTGTCGAGCAGTTGGCGGGAGCGACGGATTTCAGCGTCTCGAGCAATTCCTCCGGATAGCGCATGACCGGCGCGATGCGGTGGCGGGCGAAAAGATCAGGAAACAGCCGCATCATCGCTTCGCGGTTCTCGAGCATGTAGGACACGCCTGACGGTGTGCGGCAATTGTCCTCGAGCACATAGAAATCGTCAGGCCCGGTCCGCACCACATCGATCCCCGCGATCTGGGTGTAACTACGATGGGGTGGCTCGAAGCCCTGCATTTCCGCGCGAAAGCTTTCGTTGAGCAGCACCATGGCGGCGGGGATCTTGCCAGCCCGGATGAAGTCGCGATCGTGATAGGCGTCGTAAAGGAAGGCGTTGAGGGCGCGAACCCGCTGGGTGAGGCCACGCGAGAGCATGTCCCACTCGCCGGCATCCAATATGCGGGGAATGATGTCGAAGGGGATCAGCCGTTCCGGGTCGCTGTTGCGGCTGCGGACCGTGAAGGTGATACCGATGCGGCGAAACAGCAGCTCGGCTTCGCGGCGCTTGAGATCGAGCAGCCCCGGCGCGGTCTCCGCAAGCCATTGGCGTACGCCTTCGTATTTCGGCAGCACGCCGTCAGGTCCGTTCATCTCGTCGAACGCAGCGGCGATGCCAGGCGCCTTGCCTGGGCTGGAAGGCGCCTCGATCACGCGCCGACGCCAGGCATCTCTGTGCACTTATCCATGTCTGATCCCCCGGACCCTCTGAACTGGCGCGGAAAAAAGCTTAACCAACGGCGCGACTCTACGCAATTTGCAGCGCAAATACCGCCTATGCTGCGCTCGGCACCGGCCCGCCGCGATCCTTGGGGAACGGCCTGAAGGTGGCGGCGATCAGGCAGGCGCCCACGCCCATGCCGAAGCTTGCGATATAGAGCCAGCCGTAATTGCCGGTCGTATCGAAAATCCAGCCGCCGAAGATGGGGCCGGTCGCCATGCCCAGGCTGCCGGCGGTGGCGGTGCCGCCGATGATGGTGCCCATCATGCGCAGCGGGAAATTCTCGCGGGCCAGCACAGCATAAAGCGGCATCACCCCGGCATAGGTGAAACCGAACAGCGCGGCGACGCTGTAGAACTCCGCCAGATTGTGGGCGAAGAAATAGCCGAGCGCGCCGAGCGCCTGGATCAGGAGGCCGGCGGAGAGCACATTCTTGGCGCCCAGTTTGTCGCCCAGCAGGCCGAAGCCGATGCGCCCGCCCAGGCCGGCGAGGCCCTCGACGCTGTAAATCGTAACCGCGGTGATCGCGGGAATGCCGCAGGCGATCGCATAACTGACGGTATGGAAGATCGGCCCGGAATGGGTCGCGCAGCAGCAGAAATTCGTCAGCATCAGGATGATGAACTGGGGCGAGCGGACGGCCGCACCCAGCCCCATCTCCGGCACGCTTGCATCGGCGGCTGCGCCTGCGGTGTAGCCAGCCATAAGCGCCGGCGGGCGGCGCACCAGGAACGAGGCCGGGATCATCGTGGCCGCGGCGATGGCGGCTATGATCAGCATCGAGACGCGCCAGTCATGATGGGCCACCAGCCAGGCGGCGATGGGCGACATGGTCATCGGCGCCATGCCCATCCCGGCGGAAACAAGCGAAACGGCCAGGCTGCGATGGGTTTCGAACCAGCCGGTGACCGTCGCCATCATCGGGGCGAAGATGGCAGAGGTGGCGATACCGACGAGAAGCCCGAAGACGAGCTGGAACTCGAACAGCGAGCGGCTGTAGCTTGCAAGCGCCAGGCTACCCGCCAGAAGGACGGAGCCCATCAGCACGATCAGCCGCGGCCCGAAGCGGTCGGACAGCGTTCCCCAGAACACACTGCCCACGGCCATGGCCAGGAAGCCAATGGTCATGGCGGTAGAAATGCCGGTGCGCGACCAGCCCGTCGCCTGGGTCATGGGCACCAGAAAGACGGGCAGCGAGAACATGGCGCCGATGGCGATACAGCCCAGAAGGGCGCCGGCTGCAACGATTACCCAGCGATAAGGGACATTGAACACTTTAGGTCTGTACTCCCGAAACGCCGGCCCGCGCCAGCGCGTCCTCGATATAGAGCTTGCGCAGCGCCAGGGTGAATTTGCCGGGCCTGCCCTCGCCGATGCGCGTGCCGTCGATTTCCACCACCGGCATGACGAATTGGGTGGCCGAGGTGATGAAGGCCTCGATGGCCGTCTTCGCCTCGGCAAGGGAGAAGCCGCGCTGCTCCAGGCGATAGCCGTTCTGGCCCGCCAGTTCGACAATCCGCTTGCGGGTGACGCCCGGCAGCAACTCGGTCGAGAGATCGCGGGTGATGACCTCGCCATCCTTGCTGACGATGAAGGCATTGTTGGCGCTGCCCTCGGTCACCAGCCCGTCGCGGGTCAGCCAGGCATCCTCGCAGCCGCGCTTCTTCGCCTCATCCTTGGCCATGCAGGCATAGAGAAGCTGCGTCGTCTTGATGTCGCTGCGCCGCCAGCGCAGATCCGGTAACGCGATGATCTTGATGCCGCGCTCGGCCAGCGGCGATTCCAGCACCGGCCGGGCCTGGGTGAACAGCACCACCGTCAGCGGGTTGCTGGACGCGGGAAACTCGAAATTGCGATCCTGCACGCCGCGGGTGATCTGGAGATAGACGAGGCCCTCGTCCAGTTTGTTCAGCTCGATCATCTTGCGATGGATGGCGCGCAGCTCTTCCGGCGCCGGGCCTGTCGGCATGCCGAGCTCGGCCATCGAGCGCTGCAGGCGCGCCATATGGGCGTCGAAATCCAGCATCCGGCCGCCGATGACCCCAGTCACCTCATAGACACTGTCGCTCATGGTGAAGCCGCGATCGAAGACCGAGACGACGCCTTCGTTCTCAGGGACGTATTTTCCGTTCACATAGACAGTACGCATTCAAATCGATCCTCAGCCGGTAACGATGGCTGTTGCAGCATAATCACTGATCCGCTTGCCGGCATCGGCAAGGCGGGCCAGCAGGGGTGGCACGGCTTCGCCCCGCGCCGCTGCGGCTTGCAGCATGGATGCCAGACCGCGCTTATCGCAATGATAGAGCGGGCCGCCGCGCCAGGCGGGAAATCCCAGCCCGTTGACGATTGCAAAGTCGATATCCGAGGCGCGGAGCGCAATGCCTTCTTCCAGGATTGCCGCGGCCTCCAGCAGCATGGCGGCAAGCGCACGCTCCACGATTTCCGCGGCGGCGACCGGCCGGCGGGTGACGCCGTGCTCGGCGGATGCGCGTTCGATCAGCGCGCTCACGCTGTCATTGGGCAGACGCTTGCCCTCGACGTAGCGATACCAGCCTGAGCCGGACTTGCGGCCGAAATGCCCCCGTTCGCACAGCCAGTCGGCGACCGGAAAGAAGGGTGGCGGCGGATTCGCCGATGCTCGCAGGCGCTTGCGCCGGGCCCAGCCGATATCGAGGCCGGAGAGGTCGGCGACCGCAAACGGGCCCATCGCCATGCCGAATTGCTCCAGCGCTCCATCGACATCGGCGGGCAGCGCCCCTTCTTCCAGCACCCTTTCCATCTCACGCCGGTAGCGCGAGAGAATGCGATTGACGATGAACCCGTCGCAGATACCGGCGGGTACCGACGCCTTGCCCAGCGTGCGGGCAAACTGGATGGCGGTTGCCGAGCTTTGCGGGCTGCTCGCCTTGCCGCGGATCACCTCGACCAGCCGCATGATCTCGGCCGGCGCGAAGAAATGCAGGCCGAGGAAGCGGTTCGGCGCGGGGCAGGCTTGGGCCAGCCGGTCGATATCGAGATAAGAAGTATTGGAGACGATTACCGCATCGCCCCGCGCGGCATTGCCGATGGCCGCGATGGCCATGCGCTTTACCGCCTCATCCTCGAACACCGCTTCGACGATCAGATCGCAAGATGTAATGGCATCGAGAGAGCTCGCCAGCGATAGCCGCTGAAATTTTGCCTGTGTCTCAGCCTCACCCGTTTGTTCGCTGCGGGCGAGGCGCGCGAGCCCTTCGGCGATGCCGGGTTTGGCCCGCTCGAGCGCCTTGGCATCGAGATCGACCAGCACCACGGCGAGATTGGCCTTCAGGCAGGCGATCGCAATGCCGCGGCCCATGGTGCCGGCGCCGATGATGGCGACAGTCTTCACGGGCCTCGCGGCTTTGAGGTCGACACCGGGAATGCGCAAGGCCTGGCGCTCGGCGAAGAAGAGATAGCGCAGGGCGACAGCCTGATCGGAGGCGCGCAGCGCCACGAAGGTTTGCCGGTCGCGCTCGACCGCGGCGGCGAAGGGCGAGGTGATGGCGTGACGCACCGCCTCCACGACCGCCTTGATGGAATCCTGCCCCCGCGCGCGGCCGGCCCAGCGCTGGCTGGCTGCCTCGAAGGCCTGCGAATCGCCGGCATGGACGGGCAGAGCAGAAATACGCCGCGGCGGCTTGCCCGCGAGACTTTCCGCCAGGCGAAGGGCGGCCGGCAGAAGCGCTGCGGCCGGCACGACCTGGTCCACCATGCCGACCTCTTTGGCGTGGCCGGCCCCGATGCTGCGGCCCGATGCGACGAGATCCAGAACGGTGGCGGGATCGGCAAGGCGGATCAGACGGGGGATGCCGCCGGCACCGGGAATAATGCCGAGCTTGACCTCGGGCAGACCCAGGCTGGCATCGTTCGCGGCAATCCGGGCGTGGCAGGCCAGCGCCACCTCGGCACCGCCGCCCAGCGCCACTTGCCCGATGGCAGCCACTACCGGTTTCTCGCTGGCATCGATCGCCACCAGCACCGAAGCCAGTCCCGGTTCCAGAACCGGCCCGTCGAATTCGCGGATATCGGCGCCGGCGATAAAGCTGCCCTTGCTGCCGGTGATGACAATGGCCGCGACCGCAGGGTCGGCCATAGCGGCAGCGAACTGATCGGCCAGCGCGCGCCGGACCTGCTGTGAGAGCGCATTGACCGGTGGATTATGAATCGTAAGGACCGCGACCCGGCCGATCTGCTCCCGGCGGACCGGCGCCGTGCTGACCTGGTTTTCCGGCTTGTTCATGCCGCGCCCTTTTGCTGCGCCTCGCGCACCATATTGCGCGCGATGATCAGTTGCTGGATCTGGGTGGTGCCCTCATAGATGCGGAACAGGCGCACATCGCGATAGAAGCGCTCGATGCCATAGGCCGCCATATAGCCGGCGCCGCCATGGATCTGCACCGCGCGGTCGGCAACCCGGCCTACCATCTCGCTGGCATACATCTTGCAGCAGGCCGCCTCGGTCGCCACCGGATCGCCGCGATCCTTGCTGCGCGCCGTCTCCAGCACCATGCAGCGCGCGGCAAAGGCTTCAGCACGGCTGTCGGCCAACATGGCCTGGACCAGCTGGAATTCGGCGATGGGCTGACCGAATTGCTTGCGCTGCATGGCATAGGCGAGGCTGTCGTCGATCAGCCG
>DASXQK010000376.1:0-5163 GCA_036493015.1 Dongiaceae bacterium
GTTGTCCCATCGACCTGGAAATGCTGGTCGTAGCGCCGGTCCTCGCAGCGCCCCTTGCCGCGGCGGAACAGCCGCAGATGCCAGATCGGATACATGGCGCCATGGCGGATGGGCCGGCCCATGAAATGCAGCAGGCGGGGCAGGAAATACCCGTCGACATCGGCGGGAAAGGCGCCGCGCAACGCGTTGAGGCGCGCCGAAAGCTCGGGCGACAGCCGCTCATCGGCATCGAGATGGAGCTGCCACTCGTATTTGAGCGGCAAGTTATCGATGGCCCAGTTGCGCTGCCGGCCGTAATCCTCGAATGGGTGGCTGACGATTTGGGCGCCGCGCTTCTCCGCGATCGCGAGTGTCCCGTCGCTGCTGCCGGAATCCACGACATGGATGTCGTCCGAGACCTGGGCGGCACTGGCCAGCGTGGCGTCCAGCGTCGCCTCGGCATTGAACGTGAGGATGATGACGGAAAGGCTCATGAATGCGCTGGCGGCCGGGGCGGAGGGGCGCCTGGTTGCCGAGGCGGGCGGCTAAGTCTAGCTTGAAGGCGGTACGACACGGCTCCTCATATGAGGCAGCCAGGAGGCGAGCATGAACGTCCAGACCCGCAGCCATGCGGTCGAACCGCTGGTCCAGGAACTGAAGACCCTGCTGGGCGAGCGCCTGTCCGTGTCCCAGGCTGTGCGCGATCAGCACGGCCATGACGAATCCTATCATGCCACGGCAGCGCCCGACGCCGTTGCCTTTGCCCATTCGACGGAAGAGGTCTCGGCCATCGTCAAGCTTGCCGCCAAATACGGCGCGCCGATCATCCCCTTTGGCACCGGCACCTCGCTGGAAGGCCATGTGGCGGCGTTGCATGGCGGTATCACCATCGACCTGACGCAAATGAACAACGTCCTCGAGGTGAATGACGGCGATCTGGATGTGAAGGTGCAGGCCGGCGTTACCCGCAAGCAGTTGAACGAGCATATCCGCGACCGCGGCCTGTTCTTTCCCATCGATCCGGGCGCCAATGCCTCCCTTGGCGGGATGACGGCGACGAGAGCCTCAGGCACCAATGCGGTGCGCTACGGCACCATGCGCGAAAACGTGCTGGGCCTGACCGTTGTGCTGGCGGACGGCCAGATCATCAGGACCGGCGGGCGGGCACGCAAATCGGCGGCAGGCTATGACCTGACGCGCCTGTTTATCGGCTCGGAAGGAACGCTGGGTGTGATCACCGAAATCACCTTGCGTGTGTATGGCATTCCCGAAGCAACATCGGCGGCGGTGGCGGGATTTCCCAGCATGGCCGATGCGGTCAATACCGTGATCCAGACGATCCAGAGCGGCATTCCCGTGGCGCGCATCGAACTGCTGGATGAGGTCCAGATCGATGCGGTGAACCGCTATTCCAAGCTGGACTATGCGGTGCGCCCCACCTTGTTGTTCGAATTCCACGGCACCGAGCGCGGCGTGGTCGAACAGGCCGAGATGGTCCGGGCAATCGCCGGCGAACATGGTGCCGGCGATTTCCGCTGGGCAACCAAGGTCGAGGACCGCAACAAGCTATGGAAGGCGCGCCACGATTCTTATTATGCGGCTCTGGCGCTCAAGCCCGGCTGCAAGGGCTGGGCAACCGACGTCTGCGTGCCGATTTCACGGCTGGCCGATTGCATCCTGGAGACCCAGAAGGATATCGCCGAGGCGAAGCTCATCGCGCCCCTGGTCGGCCATGTGGGCGACGGCAATTTCCACCTCGTCTTCCTGATCGATCCCGACGATCCGGCCGAGATGGCGACGGCTCAGCGCGTCAACGACCGCATGATCGAGCGCGCTCTCGCCATGGGCGGCACCTGCACCGGCGAGCATGGCGTGGGCTATGGCAAGATCCATTGCCTGGAGGTCGAGCACGGCGCTGCGGTGGAAACGATGCGCGTGATCAAGCGCGCGCTCGATCCCGATAACCGGATGAATCCCGGCAAAGTGCTGCGGATGGGGAACCGGTAGCCGGACGCCCTTTTACCGCTTCGGCTTGTCGGCGTCCTCGACTGGCAGTTTCGATCCATCCAGTTGGTGCTTCTCCCGTTCGCGGGTTTTGTGGTCCCGCTTTGTCTCCGCCTTGGTTCTGCCAAATTTCTCGCGGTTGATGCCGGCCTGGGTTTCTTCGGTCTGGCGCTGCTTTGCCTTGCGAAATTTGTTAAGGTTGACGAGGTCGCCCATGGTTCTCCTGATGGAGTCTCTCCTGATCAATTCGCCGCCGCGGAATTGGGGATCGGGAATTGACTGACGAATCGGCTCACGATCTATGTAATGCCGCTGGCGGCGGTTGCAACATTGAACAAGCGCTGGGGCACAAGCTGGGCCACGGGCTGCAGACAAACGAGGGGCCGGGATGCTGAAGAAGATATTAATCGGCGTCTTTGCGCTGATCGTCCTGCTGGTGGCGGCGATTGCCGTCGGACCGCGCTTCGTCAACTGGAACAGCTACAAGGGCAAGGTGGCGGAGGAGGTGCGCGCCGCGACCGGCCGCGACCTTGCCATCGACGGCGACATGTCGCTTTCACTGCTGCCCTCGCCGGCGCTCTCGGTCTCCGGTGTTCGCCTGGCCAACCTGCCGGGCGGCAGCGCCCCCGACATGGCGCGCCTCAAATCCCTCGAGGTCCATGTGGCGCTGGTGCCGCTGTTGAGCGGCAAGATCCAGGTGACCAGCGTGACGCTGGTGGAACCGGTCGTGCTGCTGGAGCGCCTGGCCAGCGGGGAAGCCAACTGGCAGTTCGCCCCACCGCCGGCGCCAGGGACGACCTCTGGGACCGCGGGTTCCGGCAGTCCCTCCGCCACTGCGCCGAGCGGACCGGCAGCGCAAATCTCGGTGGACAACTTCACCATCGAGAACGGTACCGTGCTCTATCGCGCCGGGGGTATCGAGCAGAAGCTGGAAGGCCTCGACGCCACCGTTGTGATGCGTTCACTCACCGGTCCCTTCACCGCCACGGGCCAGGCCAAGCTGGTAGGATTGCCGGCAAAGTTCGATCTCGCCATCGATTCGCTGGCCGGGAGCGGCCCGATCCCGATGCGCGGCACGCTGAACGTCGCGGGCGATGCCGTGGTGGTCAGCTTCGATGGGTCCGCCGACCAGACGGCAGCCGCGGTCAAAGGCAAGATCGGTGCCAAACTCAGCGATCCGGCGCTGGTCTTCAAATCGGCCGGATTCCAGAACCTGCCCGCCGGCCTGGCGCAACCCTTCACCTTGTCCGCCGATCTCGACGCTTCCGCCGCCGATATCGCACTCGCCAATCTGACTCTGTCGTTGGGCGACACCAGCGCGTCGGGCAAGATCGATTTCCAGCCCGGCAGCCCGACCCAGGGCAGCATCAATCTTGCTTTCAGCCGGCTCGATCTGGACAAGCTGATGCCGGCGGCCACGTCGACGCCGGCCGCGACCACAACCGCGCCGACAACGACGACGACCACCGCACCGGGCGGTGGTGGCTTCGCGATGCCGGGCCAGGTGGTGGTCAATTTCGATCTTTCGGCCGAGGCGGTCGCCTGGCACCAGGGCGTCGTCACCCGGCCGCATCTGACCGGGCGCCTGGCTGACGGTCAGCTGCAGATCAAGCAGGCTTCGGCCCTGTTGCCCGGCGGATCGGATGTCAGCCTTGCCGGCACGCTCGCCAGCAAGGACGGCATGCCGCAATTCGCCGGCGCGATCCAGGCTAAGTCCAACAATTTGCGCGATCTCGTCAATTGGCTGGGCGCGCCGCTGCCCAGGGTATCGCCCGACCGTCTGCGCAGCCTCACCCTTACCAGCCGGCTGATCGCCGGCCCGACGCAGATCGAGCTCGCCGATCTCGACATGCGCCTGGATGCCTCGCACATCCAGGGCGGCGTCACCGTGGCGCTGCCCGGCGGCGCCCGCACCAAGCCCGCTTTCGGTATCGGGTTGACGATCGATCAACTGGACGCCGATGCCTATATGCCGCCGAGGGCCGCCGGCGGCGGGTCGACGACCGGCGCATCGACGACCGGCACGGCCGCGGGAGGCAAGCCGGCCTCGCCACTGGCGGGACTTTCCTCGCTCGCCGATCTCGAAGCGAATTTCGATCTTCGGGCCGGCACGCTCTCCTATAACGGCCAGGCGATGCGCGGCCTGCATCTGCAGGGAACCCTGTTCGGCGGCAAGCTTGCCATTACGGATGCCAGTGCCAAGGATATCGGCGGCGGCCAGGGCAGCATCGCCGGCAGCATCGTCAATCTGGCAAAGGATCCGCATTACGATCTGAAAGTGAATGTCGCGGCGCAGGATGCGGCCCGCGTGCTGCAGATCGCGGGTCTCGGCCGTCCGGCACCGGGGCAATATGGCGCGCTCAAATTGAACGGTGCGGTCAAGGGCGGCGCCGACGATGTCGCCTTCGACGTTTCCTTTGCCGTCACCGGTCCGGGCGTCGAGGGTGCGGCCAAGGGTACCGCGCAGGGCTTGGGCGCCGGCGTGCCACGGGTCGACAGCACCCTCAGCATCGCGGCAAAGAACACAGCAGCACTATTCCAGATATTGGGCCTCTCGCGGCCAGGCATGGACAAGCTGGGCGCCGTGGCGCTGACCGGCAAGGCCACCAGTGGCAAAGATTCGCTGGATTTCGATCTGGCGCTGACCTTGCCCGGCATCGGCGGGAAGGGCGCGCTGAAGGGCCGTCTGACCGGGCTTTCCGCCACGCCGCAAGTCGCGACCGATCTGAAACTGGACGCGGCCCAGCCGGCCCCGCTGCTGGCGCTCGCCGGTGTTAGCGGAACTACCGCAAGCAAACTGGGCGCCCTGGGTCTTGCCGGACACCTGGAAGGCAGCGCCAATGCCATGAAGCTCGCCTTGACGCTGACGGCGCTGGGCGGCAATGCCGCGATCAACGGCAATGTTGCGGCAGCGAAGGCGCCGATTGCCTTCGATGTGACGCTGAGCGCCAGTCACGGCGATTTCGGCAGCCTGCTGGCGGCGCTCGGCAAGCCGGCGCCGCGCAATGCCGGCCCTCTGGCCCTGAACGTGCATCTCAGCGGTGATGCAAAGAAATTCACGGTCAAGGATCTGTCGCTGAAGGCCGGCGATGGCGACCTCTCGGGCAATGCCATGGTCGATATGAGCGGCAGCCGCCTGCAATTCGCCGCGACCTTCGCCAGCAGCAATTTCAATGCCGC
>DASXQK010000377.1:0-5181 GCA_036493015.1 Dongiaceae bacterium
TGATCTGATGAGTGGAACCATCCACGTCATCGGCGCCGGTCTCGCCGGCCTTGCCGCTGCCCTTCGCCTGCAGGAACAAGGGCGCCGGATCGTCGTCCATGAGGCGACCGATCATGCCGGCGGGCGCTGCCGCTCCTATTACGAGCCGGCGCTCGAGACGAAGATCGACAACGGCAATCACCTGCTGCTCTCGGGCAATCACGCGGCGCTGGATTATCTGCGCCGCATCGGGGCAGGCACGAAGCTCACGGGTCCGGCCCGCGCCGAATTCGATTTCGCCGATCTGAAGAGCGGTGAGCGCTGGCGGCTTCGGCCCAACGACGGGCGGTTGCCCTGGTGGGTGCTGCTGCCAAGCCGCCGCGTGCCGGGCAGCCGGGCGTTCGATTATCTCGCGATATCGCGCCTGCTGCGCGCCGGCCCCGACGCCACCATCGGCGAGACGATCGATTGCCGTGGACCCCTTTATGAAAGGCTCTGGCATCCGATCCTGCTGGCGGCGCTGAATACCGAACCCGAACACGCCTCGGCGGGAATGGCCGCGGCGGTGATGCGGGAATCCTTGATGCAGGGCGGCCTCGCCTGCCGCCCTTTGGTCGCCGAGCACGGACTCTCGACCGCCTTCATCGATCCAGCGGTCGAGCGTCTGACCAAAGCGGGTGCGGAGATTCGCTTCAACCGGCGCCTGCGGGCAATCGAGTTCGATTTCGGTCAGGCCTCGGCGCTCGATTTCGGCGGTGAGGGGATCGCACTTGCCCCCGGTGACGCGATCGTGCTCGCCGTGCCGGCGCCGGTAGCATCCGCCCTGCTGCCGGAAATCACGGCGCCGACTGAATTCCGGGCCATCGTCAACGCGCATTTCCGGGTGACGCCGCCGCCGGGCCAGCCGCCGATCCTGGCGGTGATCAATGGCACGGTGGAATGGCTGTTCGCTTTCGAGGGGCGGCTTTCGGTCACCATCAGCGGCGCCGACCGGCTGATCGATACCGACCGCGAGGTGCTGGCCCGCGATCTCTGGGCCGAGGTAGCGACGCTTACCGGCCTGCCGGGGGCACTGCCGGCCTGGCAAATCGTCAAGGAAAAGCGGGCAACCTATGCAGCACTGCCCACTGAAGAGGCGAAACGGCCGGTGGCCGGGACGGCTTGGCGCAATCTTGTTCTGGCGGGTGACTGGACGCGCACGGGCCTGCCCGCGACCATCGAGGGCTCGATCCGTTCCGGCGATAAAGCGGCGGAACAGTTGCGCCGGGCGGGTTTCTGAGGCTATGCCCTTCCCAGGATGAACAAGCCTGAATCACTGACCCTGCCGGAAGTACCGGCCTCGGCCCTGCGCGCCCGGCTGGAGGGCTCGATCGGCCGTGCCACCTCGACGCTGCTTGGCCTGCAGCGGCCGGATGGCCATTGGGTATTCGAGCTCGAGGCCGACGCCACCATCCCCGCCGAATATGTGCTGCTGAAGCATTTTCTCGGCGAGCCGGCGCCGGCGGAGGTCGAGGCGAAGATCGCTGTCTATCTGCGCCGCATCCAGGGCGAGCATGGCGGCTGGCCGCTGTTCCACGAGGGCGCCTTCAATATCAGCGCCAGCGTGAAGGCCTATATTGCGCTGAAGACCATCGGCGATCCGATTGACGCGCCGCATATGCGCCGCGCGCGCGCGGCGATCCTCGCCCATGGCGGGGCCGCCACCAGCAACGTCTTCACCCGCTGCCTTCTCGCTTTGTTTGGGGCCATTCCCTGGCGCGGCGTTCCGGTGATGCCCGTCGAGATCATGCATCTGCCGGCATGGTTTCCCTTCCATCTCTCCAAGGTCTCGTACTGGGCGCGCACGGTGCTGGTGCCTTTGCTCGTGTTGATGACACTCAAGCCCCGGGCGCGAAATCCGCGCGGGATCGAGATCCGCGAGCTCTTCATCGTGCCGCCGGAACAGGTCCGCCGTTGGCCCAAGGGCCCCCATCAGGTCCAGCCCTGGACGACGATCTTCGGCGTGCTGGATGCGATCCTGCATGTGGTCGAGCCGTGGTTTCCCAAGCGCCAAAGAAAACGCGCCATCGACAAGGCCGCGGCCTTCACCATCGAGCGGCTGAACGGCGAAGATGGGCTGGGGGCGATTTTTCCCGCCATGGCCAATTCCGTGATGATGTTCGACGTGCTTGGCTATCCGCTCAGCGATCCAAACGTGAAGCTGGCGCGCGCCTCGATCGAGAAGCTGCTGGTGGTGAAGGATGACGAGATCTATTGCCAGCCCTGCCTCTCGCCCGTCTGGGATACAAGCCTTGTCTGCCATGCATTGCTGGAAGTGGGTACGCCGGAAGCCGTGAAGCGCTGCGTCGACGGCCTCAACTGGCTGAAGCCGCTGCAGGTGCTGGATGTCGTCGGCGACTGGGCCGATCAGCGCCCCGATGTGCGGCCCGGCGGCTGGGCGTTCCAATATGTCAATCCGCATTACCCCGATGTGGACGATACCGCCGTGGTGGTGATGGCGATGGACCGCGCCGCAGCCCATCCCGATGTCGCCGGCAAGGCGGACTTCAAGGAAGCGATCGCCCGCGGCCAGGAATGGGTCGTGGGCGTGCAGAGCAGGAACGGCGGCTGGGGCGCCTTCGATGCCGACAACACCCACTACTACCTGAACAACATTCCCTTCGCTGATCACGGCGCGCTGCTCGATCCGCCGACAGCGGATGTCTCGGGGCGCTGCCTCGGCATGCTGGCCCAGCTCGGCGACAAGGCGCAAAAGCCTGCGCTGGATGCGGGCGTCGACTACCTGCTGAAGACGCAGGAAAAGGACGGCAGCTGGTATGGCCGCTGGGGCATGAATTACATCTACGGCACCTGGTCGGTGCTGGCGGGGTTGAATGCCGCCGGTGTCGATCATCAGGCGCCGTCAATGCGCAAGGCGGTCGAGTGGCTGGCCGCGATCCAGAACGCCGATGGCGGCTGGGGCGAAGACGGCGACAGCTACAAGCTTGCCTATAAGGGTTATGAGGCCGCACCCAGCACCGCTTCGCAGACCGCCTGGGCCGTGCTGGCCTTGATGGCGGCGGGCGAGGTCAAGCATCCCTCGGTTGCGCGGGGCATCGATTATCTGCTGACCCAACAGGGCGACGATGGCGTCTGGAACGAAGATCGTTTTACCGCCACCGGATTCCCGCGCGTCTTCTATCTGCGCTATCACGGCTATGCGAAATTCTTCCCGCTCTGGGCGCTCGCCCGCTATCGCAACCTGACCGGCGGCAACACTGTCGCTGTCCTGCCCGGGCTGTGAGAGCCGCCCTTTCCGATTCCGCTCGCGTCATTGCCGTCGTGGGACTCGCGCGTGAGGCACGCATTGCCGAAGGCGAGGGCGTGCATGCCGTGATCGGCGGCGGCGATGAGGCCGGCCTCAGCGACGCGCTGCGCCGTGCCCTCAGGCAGGGTGCGGCCGGTATCGTCAGCTTCGGGATCTCCGGCGGTCTCGATCCGGCCCTCAAACCCGGCGCCTGTATCGTCGGCTCGGCGGTCAGCCTGGGGCGCGAGCGCTGGCGAACCGATGCGGCCTGGTCGAAGCGCCTGCTGGCCGCATTGCCCCGCGCCCAGTTCGCCGAGGTCACCGGCATCGACCACCCCGCCGCCACGGTGGAGCACAAGCGCCTGTTGCGCAGCATGACCGGGGCGGCTGCCGTCGATATGGAATCCCATGTTGCGGGACGCATCG
Organism: Dongiaceae bacterium; assembly: GCA_036493015.1. GTDB lineage: Bacteria > Pseudomonadota > Alphaproteobacteria > Dongiales > Dongiaceae > DASXQK01. Next base: position 3,692 of record DASXQK010000377.1, read on the forward strand.
CGGCGGAAGCCGGCTTGCCCCTGGCTATTCTCCGGATCATCTGCGATCCCGCGGGCCGCAGCCTGCCGCCGGCGGCTCTGGCGGGCATGCGCCGTGACGGGACGACGAATATCGGCGCGGTGCTCGGCGCGGTGTTCGCGCGGCCGGCTCAGCTGTTGGCGATGATCGGGCTTGCCGGCGATGCGCGGGTGGCGTTCAGCGAGCTGAAGCGAAGGCGGGCGAGCGCCGGCGCAGGCTTCGCCCTCGATTGAAAAAAAGATGGCCGGGTCAAGCTCGGCCATGCCAGGTGTTAATCGTTGGGGCGGCTTCCGTATCCTCGTTCGTCATGCCCGGCCTCGGGCCGGACATCCACGAGTTAGAACGCTGGTTTACTCAGCCGCGCTGGCGCGGTGCTTGGCCCGCTCTTTTTCTTCCTTGATCTCGGCCAGCTTGTGCTCGACATGGCGGGCGAAGACGTATTGCGCCGGGCGCTGTTTATCGAGGGAGATGTCCGCGGCCATGGGCTTGGTGGTGTTGACACCCTTGATGCCCACCATCATCGCCTTCAGCGGGTGGCGCATGATGTCGTTGACGGCGGTGGCTTCGAAGCCGCTATGCACCATACAGTCGGCGCATTTCTCGTACTTGCCGGTGCCGTACTTGTCCCAGTCGGTTTCGTCCATCAGCTCGGTGAAGCTCTTGGCATAGCCTTCGCCCAGCAGATAGCAGGGGCGCTGCCAGCCGAAGACCGTGCGCGTCGGGTTGCCCCAGGGCGTGCAGTGATAGGTCTGATTGCCGGCGAGGAAGTCGAGGAACATGCTGGACTGGCTGAACGACCAGTTCTTGCCGCCATTGCCGCGCGAGAGAATGTCGCGGAAGAGCTGCTTGGTCTTGTTGCGGTTCAGGAAGTGCTGCTGGTCGGGCGCGCGCTCATAGGCATAGCCGGGCGAGACCGTGATGCCGTCGATGCCGATGGATTTCGCCTGGTCGAAGAATGCCGCGACCTGGTCCGGCTTGGCATCGTTGAACAGCGTGCAGTTGATGTTGACGCGAAACCCGCGCTTCTTGGCTTGGGCGATCGCCTTGACCGCGCGATCGTACACGCCCTCTTCGCAGACCGACTTGTCGTGCATCTGCTTGTCGCCGTCGAGATGCACCGACCAGACGAAATAGGGGCTCGGCTTGAAGAGGTCGAGCTTCTTTTCCATCAGCAGCGCGTTGGTGCAGAGATAGACGAATTTGCGGCGCGCGATGATGCCCTCGGTGATCTTGTGGATCTCGCGGTGGAGCAGGGGCTCGCCGCCGGCGATCGAGACGACCGGGGCGCCGCATTCGTCGACCGCCTGGAGCGCATCGGCGACGCTGATGCGCTGGTTCAGGATCTCGTCGGGATAGTCGATCTTGCCGCAGCCGGCGCAGGCCAGATTGCAGCGAAACAGCGGCTCCAGCATGAGCACGAGCGGATAGCGCTCGACGCCTTTCAAGCGCTGCTTGGCGACATAGGCCCCGAC
>DASXQK010000378.1:0-2394 GCA_036493015.1 Dongiaceae bacterium
CCGAGGGGATGCTACGCCAACTACGCAGCGGCACGCCGCGCATAGAGATCATCCCGTGGAAGCCGCAGGAAGGGCGCCTGCTGGTCAATCTTTCCTGTTTGCGTTCCGGCGATCCGGCTCTGATTGCCCGGCGCCTGAAGGAGATCGTGGCTGCCGCCTGAGGCCGCCTGTCAGGGCAGTGCTGGCGCCCGCAGCGCCGCCAGCGAATTGAAGCGGTCGAAATAGGCTTCGACGATGGGCACGAAGCGTTCGAGCGGTTCGTCGGCGAAATCCGGATCGAAGGAATTCTGGTCATAGGTGGCGCAGTAATGCGCCGTGAACTCGAAATGGGAAGAGTCGCGGAATAGGTCGCGGGCTTCGCGATCCTGCTCCGGCCGCTGCATAAAATGATAAAGCTGGAAGACGGGGTGATGGCGAAGCATCCATTCCGTCCGCTCGCCGACGAAGGGCGCGAGGATTTCGGCGATCGCCGCGCCATGAGACAGCGCCGCCATCTTTTCCATCACGTCGTGAAACAACGAGCAGACGATCAGTTCCTCGCTCTCGCCCGCCCGCAGCACCCGCGTCGTCGTCTGCAGGGCGTGACGATAGGTATTGATCGGCATGCCGTAATCGGGATCGCCCTGCTGTTCCCGCAGTAGCATCATGAGAAGCGAGGCGGTGCGCCGGCCATAGGGCATCGCCTGTTCCTCGGCCATGATCCGGCGCCAGTTTTGAGGACTGGCCGTCTCCAGGCTGGTGAAGGCTGGATGCGTGGACATCGCAGCCACTCAGGCAGCCGACACTTTGCGGGATTCCAGGAATTTGCGGATGACGATGGCAGCGTCGGAGATATCTGCCTCGATCGCCACGCGCGCCGCCTTCACATCGTGGCGCGACAAGCCTTCCAGCAGCTCGCGGTGATGGTCTTCGCCCATGCTGAAGCCGCCCTCGGCGATGGAGAGATTGAGATGGGGCCCGGCCTGCAGCCATAGCGATTCAATCATCTGCATCGCCACCGGCATGCCAGCCGCCTCGTACAGGGTAAAGTGCAGTTCCTGGTTCTTGGCGAGATACTCCGCCGCGCGGTTGGGCTTGATGCGCTGCATCTCGCTCTGGATCTGATGCATGCGGCGCAACGCTTCGGGCGTAATTCGACCGGCCCCGGTCTCGCTGACCATGCCTTCAAGGGCGATGCGGATCCGGCAGATCTCGTCGAAGCGGGTCGGCGTCATGCTCGGCAAGGTTACGGACCGGGTGGGCAGTGTCTCGAGCGCGCGTTCGGCCACCAGCCGGCGCAACGCCTCGCGCACCGGCATCGGGCTGGTTCCCAGCGCCGCCGCCATCGCCCGGATGGTGATCGTGGAGCCGGGGCGGATCGCGCCCGACATGATGGCCTTGCGCAGCTCGTGATAGGCGCGGTCATGCAGCGTCTCGCGCTCCAGCTTCGCCACCTGAAAATCGAGTTTGAGCGGGTCCTTGCTCGCAAGCCTCATGGTTCTGTCACCGTTGATGGGTTTCCTGCCGCCGCCGGGGAGCGCGCGGGGCGAATCGCGCCGTGTCCCGTAACTTGACACCTCTCTTGGCCCCCTCATAGTATCTCCTTTCTAGTGATCACAAATCACAGTTAATTGTAGAACGAGACCGGTATCGACGAACCGGCGATTTCAGGGATGTCCAACCCAGGGAGGCACCAGACATGACCGACAACATTGCGCGCTTGAGCCGGCGCGGGTTTCTCACGACCACAGCCATCGTCGCCGGCATTGCATTTGCGCCGGCTGCCTTCGCCGACACGCTGGACGACATCCGCGCCAAAGGCGTGCTCGTTGTCGGCTCCGGTGTCGTGGGCAGCAAGCCGTGGATGTACAAGAACGAGGACGGCAGCTACGGCGGCATGGAATACGAAATGCTGCAGTACATCATCAAGAAGCTCGGCGTGGCCAAGATCGAGATTGTCGATACCGCGTGGGAGACATTGATCCCCGGCCTGAAGGCGAAGCGCTGGGACGTCATTTTCTCCGGCATGACAGTGACGGAAGAACGCCGCCAGGGTGCCGGCATCGAATTCACCCGGCCCTACTACTTCGAAAGCGATCGCATCGTGGTGCGCAAGGATTCGCCGGCGCAGAAGCCTGAAGATCTTGCCGGCAAGACCCTGGGCGTACCGCTCGGCACGGTCGAGGAGATCCAGGCGAAGCTGCTCATCGCCAAAGGTATCGGCGGCGAGAGCAAGGCCTTCGACAGTGTGGCAACAGTGTTCCAGGCCCTCAACAGCAGCCAGGTCGACGCGATCGTCATGGACAACACGAGCCTTGCCGGCCAGCTTGCGGTAACGCCTGATCTGCGGACGATCGGCGGCGTCTATAACCTCGTCGCCGATCCGAAATGGCAGGATGCCCAGGCGAAGGCGCC
>DASXQK010000379.1:0-12509 GCA_036493015.1 Dongiaceae bacterium
AGCAGCAGGTGAACGGCGTGCAGCATATGCTGTACATGCAGTCGACCAGTGCCGCCGACGGCACCTATTCGCTGACCGTCACCTTCGATATCGGCACCGACCTCAACTTCGCCCAGGTGCTGGTGCAGAACCGCGTTTCCAGCGCACTCTCGCAACTGCCCACCCCGGTGCAGAACCAGGGCGTCACCGTCCAGCAGAAATCGACGTCGATTTTGCAGATCGTGACGCTGACCTCGCCCGACAAGCGCTATGACAGCCTCTATCTCAGCAACTACGCCACCATCAACCTGGTGAACGAGCTGGCGCGGTTGCCGGGCGTGGGCAACGTCAATGTCTTCGGCGTCGGGCAATATTCCATGCGCATCTGGCTGGATTCCCAGCGCCTGCAGGCGCGTGGCCTGGTGCCCCAGGATGTGATCAATGTTGTCCAGAGCCAGAGCCAGGAAGTGGCGGCGGGCCAGACCGGGGCGCCGCCCGCGCCGGCCGACCAAAGCTTCCAATACACGGTGAAAGTGGCCGGGCGCTTCGACAGCGTCGACCAGTTTTCCAACATCATCGTCAAGACCGCCAGCAACAATGGCGGGGAGGTAACAAGGCTGCGCGATGTGGCGCGGGTCGAGCTGGGGGCGCAGACCTATTCACAAGGCTTCAGGCTGAACAACGACCAGGCGGCCGGCATCGCGATCTATCAATCGGCCGACGCCAATGCGCTGAACGTCGCGGGCGAGGTAAAGGCAAAGCTGGCAGAGCTGGCCAAGGCGTTTCCCGCCGGCATGACCTCCAGCGTTCCCTTCGACACCACGAAGTTCGTTCATGCCTCGGTCAGCGAAGTCTACAAGACCCTGATCGAGGCCGGCGTGCTGGTGCTGGTGGTGATCCTGATCTTCCTGCAGGACTGGCGCGCCACCCTGGTGCCGGCGACCACCGTGCCGGTCACCATCATCGGCGCCTTTGCCGCCATGGCGGCGCTGGGCTTCACCATCAACCTTTCAACCCTGTTCGCCATCGTGCTTGCCATCGGCATTGTGGTGGACGATGCCATCGTGGTGGTGGAGGGCGCGGCGAGCCATATCGAGCGCGGCCTCAACGCCCATGACGCGGCGGTCAAGGCGATGGGCGAACTGTTCGGGCCGATCATCGGCATCACGCTGGTGCTGATGTCGGTCTTCATCCCGGCAGCCTTCCTGCCGGGCCTCACCGGCCAGATGTATGCCCAGTTCGCCCTGGTGATCGCCGCCACGGCGTTGATCAGCGCGATCAATGCGGCCACGCTGAAGCCGACCCAATGCGCCTTGTGGCTGCGCCGGCCGAAGCCGCCGGAGAGCCGCAATTTCTTCTATCGCGGCTTCAACTATGTCTACGGCAAGTTCGAAAAGGCGTATGTCGCGCTCATCGGCCGCATGGCCCGGATAAGCCTGGTGATGGTCGCCATCGCGCTCATCGCCGTCGCCTTGGGCGGCTGGGGTATTGCAAGGCTGCCCACGGCCTTCATTCCGCCGGAGGATCAGGGCTATTTCCTGGTGGCAGTCCAGCTTCCCGACGGCGCCTCGCTGGAGCGAACGCAGAATGCGCTGGCTGAGGTCGACAAGATCGTGCGCGCCATTCCGGGCGTGGAGCAGGCGGTCGAAATCGCCGGCATCTCGCCGCTGGACAATAGCGCCTCGCTTTCGAGCGCCGGCGCCGTCTATGTCATCCTCAAGGATTGGGGCGAGCGGCTGAAGCAGCCGGGCCAGGATCTGCGCGGACTTTATCTCAAGCTGCAATCCGAGGTTGACAAGCTGAGCGACGGTACCGCGCTTGTCATCGTGCCGCCGCCGATCCAGGGCATCGGCAATTCCGCCGGCTTCACCATGATCGCGGAAATGCGCGATGGCAGCGTCGATTTCCCCAAGCTCGCCGGTGTGGCCAATTCCATGGTACGTGCAGCATCCGGGCAATCGGCCTTGCAGCGCACCGCCACGACGATCCGCGCCCAGGTGCCGCAGCTGCTGGTCAGCGTCGACCGCACCAAGGCCGAAAGCCTGCAGGTGAATGTGGGCGATGTGTTCGCCGCCTTGTCGTCTTATCTGGGATCGAGCTTCGTCAATCAGTTCAACAAATTCGGGCGCACCTTCCAGGTCTATGTCCAGGCCGATGCGAAATTCCGCCTGACCCCGCGCGATATCGAAAGCCTGTATGTGCGCAGCCAGAGCGGCGCCCTGATCCCGCTGGGCTCGCTGGTGCAGATCAAGCCGGTGAGCGGCCCCTCGCTGGTGACGCTCTATAACCTTTATCCCGCCGCCACCATCCTCGGCGGACCGGCTCAGGGATTCTCCAGCGGCGAAGCGGTCGACGTGATGGAACAGCTCGCCTCATCGGCAGTTCCCGCCGGCATGGCCTATGAATGGACGGCCATGTCGTATCAGGAAAAGGTCGTCGGCCATCAGATTTACTATGTCTTCGCGCTGGCCTTGCTGCTGGTCTATCTGTGCCTTGCCGGCCAGTATGAAAGCTGGATCGCGCCCTTGTCGGTGATCCTGGCAGTGCCGCTGGCGCTTATCGGGCCGGTGCTGGTGCTGAACGGGCTGGGCCTCGCCAACAACCTCTATACCCAGATCGGCCTCATGCTGCTGATCGCGCTATCGGCCAAGAATGCCATCCTGATCGTCGAGATGGCGCGCGAGCATCGCCTGCGCGAAGGCCAGCCGATCATCGATTCCGCGGTGGCCGCGGCGCGCAGCCGGTTCCGCCCGATCCTGATGACTTCGTTTGCCTTCATCCTGGGTGTCCTGCCGCTGGTGACGGCCACGGGTGCCGGCGCCAATGCGCGTGCCTCGCTCGGTATCTCGGTCTTCAGCGGCATGCTGGCTTCCACATGTCTGGCGGTCCTGTTCGTGCCCTCCTTCTTCGTCGTGCTGCAGCGGCTGGAGGAACGGGTGAGGAAACCGAAGCCGGGTGCCGTGGCGGTAAAGCCGGCGTAGCGCACTCTTTCCTGAACTGACCCCATGACCAAACCCCTCCATATCGGCATCGTCGCCTGCTCGGCCGAGGGTGCATCGCTCTGCTATCGCGCCATCTGCGAGGAGGGGCCGGCCCTGCTGGGCCAGGCTCATGCCCATCCCGAGATCTCGATGCATACGCCCTCGCTTGCCGACTACATTGCTTATCTCGAGCGCAGCGACCTCTGGGGCGTCAGCGAACTCATGCTCGCCTCAGCGGAAAAGCTGAAACGCGCGGGCGCGGATTTCCTGATCTGTCCCGACAACACGATCCATCAGGCCTTTCACTTCGTCGGGCCGCGCTCGCCCTTGCCCTGGCTGCATATCGCCGAGGTCGTGGCTGACGAAGCCGCCCGGCACGGATTCAAGCGCCTCGGCCTGACCGGCACACGCTGGCTGGTGGAAAGCGAGGTCTATCCCGCCGCACTCGACGAGCGCGAAATCGGTTTCCTGCGCCCCGGGATGGCGGAGTGCCGCGAGCATAACCGCATCATCATGGATGAGCTGGTCTATGGCGTCTTCAAGCCCGAGGGGATATCCACCTTCCAGCGCACGATCGAACGCATGAAAAGCGAGGGTTGCGATGCGGTGGTGCTGGGTTGCACGGAAATTCCGCTGATCATCAGCGATGCGAATTCGGCACTGCCGACGCTGGACTCAACACGGCTGCTGGCCCGCGCGGCACTGAAGCGGGCTGTCGCCCCCTGACTTGTGGGCGAACGAGAAAGACCGCACCGCAAAGCGCTCGCTCGCGGCGAAACTCCGAGAGAATGAGTCGCGGGTGGGTTTAGCCCACGGAGAGCGCGCGCTCCGGTTCCGGCAGTTCCATGCCCCACATCTTCTCCAGATTGTAGAGATGACGCACATCGGGCCGGAACAGATGAATGATGATGTCGCCGCCGTCGATCAGAACCCAATCGCCTGCCTTGGCGCCCTCAACACCCACCCGGTTGATGCCGGTGGCCTTGAGTTTCACCTGCAGATGCTCGGCCATGGCGCCCAACTGCCGCGAGGAGCGGCCCGAGGCGATGACCATATAGTCGGCGATGCTGGATTTTCCGGAAAGGTCGATGGCAACCACGTCTTCGGCCTTGTCGTCGTCGAGCGATTTCTCGACCAGGCCGAGAAGCTTCTTCGATGCGGCCGGGGCTTTGCGCCCGACGGCCCTGGTCTTGCGTGCTATGGGGATCACCCTTTCTGTCAGTTGCGGGTCAGTTACGCGGCTTTGACCGGCGCTTCCTGATCTCGGTCGCCGAGATCGGGTTGAGCCGGGCATGCACGAACAGCCAGGCGGGTGGCTTTGCCATCACAAGTTTACGCCCCGCACCCTCTCTCAGCCGGTATGGGGCGTATCGGCGCGCCGCCTTTGCCGCGAGTGCGCTTAAAGAATAGGTAGGCCGTGCGAACACCGCAATGGGAAGGGCATGAAAGATTTGTTGCCAATCTTTCCATTCGGAAATCTGGGCCAGGTTGTCGGCCCCCATCAGCCAAACGAAATGGTGATGGGGAAAGCGCCGCCGGATCAGCTCCAGGGTTTCGGCCGTATAGGTGGTTCCCAGGCGGGATTCGAGGTCGGTCACCTTGATCCGGCTATCCCCGGCGGCCCCCTTGGCGAAGGCCCGGGCAGCCGCCAAACGCTCGCCAAAAGGCGCCATGCCGTCGGTGGTTTTCAGCGGGTTTTGCGGGCTGACCAGCCACCAGACCTGGTCGAGCCCAAGGCGGTGGATGGCGGCCAGCGAGAGGTCGAGATGCCCGCGATGGGCCGGGTTGAAGGAGCCGCCGAGAATGCCGATCCGCCGCGCCATCCGCCCGCCAAAATCCCCCTCTACCGTGCGCCAGTATACTGTCTTAAAGCCTTCGCCCAACTCGATATCCCACCCCCGATGGGATAGGTTCCCGGGGCCTTTTGGGGGGACTGGATAAGAATGCAGGCAGGCGAGCTACCCTCGCTGGCGCTATGGCGCCGTGAAACGGTGTTGAAACAGGACCTTTTCAGCCGGGTCGAGCGCGGGCATTTCGAGGCACCCGGGCCGGCCGGCACCTGGGTCATGCGCGATACGGGCATCGCGCGCTGGTGGACTCGCCCGCTCGCCCATTTCCTCGAACGGCGCGAAGTAGCGGCCTTGCGCGCGCTTCAGGGCTTTTCCGGCATGCCCCAGCTGCTGGGGGCCAAGGGCCATATTCTGTTCCGCTCCTGGCTTCCAGGGGCCCCGCTCCAGGCAGCCCGGCCGAGCGAGCCGGATTATTACCGCCAGGCTTTCCGGCTGCTGGTCTCGCTGCACCGCCATGGGATTGCCCATAACGATCTGGCGAAGGAGCCGAACTGGCTGGTGACGCCGGAGGGCGGCTGTGCTGTGACCGATTTCCAGCTGGCCTGGGTGGCGCCCCGCCGCGGGCTGCTGTTTCGCGTCGCCGGCCGCGAGGATCTGCGTCACATGCTGAAGCATAAGCGCAAATATTGCCCGCAGGCGTTGACGGCGCGCGAGCGGCGCATCCTCGCCAAGCGCTCGCTGCCCTCGCGTATCTGGTTTGCCACCGGCAAGAAGCTCTACATCTTCGTGACGCGGCGGATCCTGCACTGGTCCGACCGCGAAGGCGCCAACGACCGGCAGTTTCCGCCGGAGTGAGGAAAGAAGGATTCGGTGCGCAAATATCAAAGGCGATAAAATTATTCCCCGCCCCCATCGAGGCGGCGGGGAATAGGAAGATGGCGGCGAGAAATCGGCGCTACGGCCGGATCTGCCCGGTTCCCCGCACGATGTATTTGTAGCTGGTGAGCTGCTCCGCCCCCACGGGCCCGCGGGCGTGGAGCTTGCCGGTGGCAATGCCGATCTCCGCCCCCATGCCGAATTCGCCGCCATCGGCGAACTGGGTCGAGGCATTGACCAGCAGGATGGCCGCATCCACAGCGCGCAGGAATTTTTCCGCGGCCGCCGCATCCTCGGTCACGATCGCTTCCGTGTGATGCGAGCCGTGGCGCGCGATATGGGATAGCGCGCCCTGGACGCCGTCGACCACGGCGATCGAGAGGATCGCATCGAGATATTCCGTATCCCAATCGGCATCGTTGGCGGCGCCAATGCGGTCATCGATCGTTCGCGCCGCGGCATCACCGCGAAGCGCGCAGCCCGCGGCGATCAGATCGTTCGCAATTCCCGGCAGCAGCCTGGCGGCACAGGCTCGATCGATCAGCAGCGTCTCCGTCGCCCCGCACACACCAGTGCGGCGCATCTTGGCGTTCAGCACGATCGCCCGCGCCATGGCGGGATCGGCAGCCCCATCGACATAGGTGTGGCAGAGCCCGTCGAGATGAGCCAGCACGGGAATGCGGCTCTCCTGCTGCACCCGATCGATCAGCCCCTTGCCGCCGCGCGGCACGATGACATCGATGAGGCCGCTCAGGCCCAGCATCACGCCGACGGCGCGCCGGTCGGCTGTCGGCAGTACCTCAACCGCCGCACCGGGCAATCCCGTCTCCTTCAGCGCCTGGCGAAAACAGGCGAGGATCGCAGCCGAGGAACGCCGGCTTTCCGAGCCGCCGCGCAGGATCGTGGCATTGCCAGCGCGCAGGCACAGCGCAGCAGCATCCGCCGTCACATTGGGCCGCGATTCATAGATGATGCCGATGACGCCCAGCGGCACGCTGATGCGGCTGATCGTCATGCCGTTGGGCCGCGTCGTTTCCCAGAGAGTGCGGCCGAGCGGGTCGGGCAGGTTGGCTACCACTTCCACGCCCTTGGCCATCGCCTCGATCCGCGCATCGTTCAGATGCAGGCGGTCGAGCATGGCATGGCTCATCCCGGTTTTTTCCGCCGAGGCCAGATCGGAGCCGTTGGCTTCGGCGATTGCTTTTGCATGGGCGCGGATATGGCGGGCAGCGGCTTGCAGCGCTTGGCTGCGCTGCTCGGCGCTGGCTTCGGCCAGCGCGATCGCCGCATGCCGCGCGGCTTCGGCAATGGCGCGCACCGACTGCTGCAGGTCCTGGTCCGATTGTTCGCTCATCCGCCAACCACCAGATCGTCGCGGTGGATCATCTCGTCGCGGCCACGATAGCCGAGCCGCTCTTCGATCTCACGGCTCTTGTGGCCCATGATGCGCCGGGCGTCGGCCGCGGAATAGGCCGAGAGCCCGCGCGCGATCTCGCGGCCCTGCTGGTCCTTCACCACCACGGCATCGCCGCGCTCGAACTCGCCCTCCACGCCGGCGACCCCGGCGGGCAGCAGGCTTTTGCCCGAAGCCAGTGCCCGCAGCGCACCATCATCGACGGTGAGGCTGCCAATGGGTTTCAGCGAGCCCGCGATCCATTTCTTGCGGGCATTGCGCGGCGTGGCCGTGGGCAGAAACCAGGTACAGCGCGCGCCCTCGGCGATTGCGGCGATGGGATGCATGACGCGGCCGTCGGCGATCGCCATGCGGCAGCCGGCACCAACGGCGATGCGCGCGGCGGCGAGCTTGGTCACCATGCCGCCGCTGGAATGGCCGGGCAGCGCCTCGCCCGCCATGGCTTCGATCTGTGGGCTCAGCTCCGCTACCTCGCCGATATGGCTCGCATTGGCATCGAGCTTCGGATCGGATGTATAGAGCCCGTCGATATCGGAGAGCAGCACCAGCGCATCGGCGCCGATCATGGCGGCGACGCGGGCGGCAAGGCGATCATTGTCGCCGAAGCGGATTTCGCTGGTCGCCACCGTATCGTTCTCGTTGATCACCGGCACGGCGAGGAATTTCAGCAGGGTGGCCAGTGTTGCGCGTGCGTTCAGGTGGCGGCGGCGATCTTCGGTATCGGCCAGTGTCAGCAGCACCTGCGCCACAGTCAGGCCGTGACGGGCCAGCGCCTCCTGATACGCATGAGCCAGACGAATCTGTCCAGTGGCCGCGGCCGCCTGTTTTTCTTCCAGCCGCAGGCTGCCGGCCGGCAGATCGAGGTGACGCCGGCCAACGGCGATGGCGCCGCTGGAAACCAGGATCACATCCTTGCCTTCGTTGCGCAGTGCAGCCACATCGTCGGCCAGTGCTTCCAGCCAGCGCCGGCGGATGCCGCCCGACCCCTCATCCACCAGCAGGGCCGAGCCGATCTTGACCACGACGCGCTTGGCGGAGGTGAGAGGCTTCGCCGTCATTTGACGTCGTCCGACAATGCGGCTTCCTTGGCCGCTGCCTTCCTTGATTTTTCCGCCGCCAGTTCCGCGCGCCCGATCTCGACCATGGCGAAGGCGGCCTCCAGCAGCTCGGGCAGACCCTTGCCGCTGACGCCAGAGATCTTGAACAGCTTGGCCTTGCTGCCGGTGCTCTTCATGGCGCGGGTGAGCGCGCGGGATTTGCGCTCGATATCCTTGGCGTCCATCGCATCGATCTTGTTGAGGCCGACGAATTCCGGCTTATCCAGCAGAGCGGAGCTGTAGGCCGCGAGCTCGTGGCGAACCGTCTTGTAATCCTCGCCCACCTTTTCGGCCGTACCGTCGACGAGATGGATCAGCGCCGCACAGCGCTCGATATGGCCGAGGAAACGATCGCCCAGGCCCGCGCCTTCATGGGCGCCTTCGATCAATCCGGGAATGTCCGCCAGCACGAATTCGCGATTGTCCCTGCGCACGACGCCGAGCTGCGGGTTCAGCGTGGTGAAGGGATAGTCCGCGATCTTGGGCTTGGCGCGGCTGAGTGCGGCCAGCAACGTGGATTTCCCGGCATTGGGCAAACCCACCAGCCCGATATCCGCGATCAGCTTGAGGCGCAGCCAGATCCAGCGCTCCTCCCCCGGCCAGCCGGGCTCGTAATTGCGCGGCGCACGGTTGGTGGAGGATTTGAATCGGGAATTGCCGCGCCCACCGTCGCCGCCCTTGGCCAGCACGATGCGCTGGCCGGGCTCGGTCAGGTCGTAGAGCAGGGTCTCGCGGTCGTTGTCGAGGATCTGGGTTCCGACCGGCACCTTCAGGACCAGGGTCTTTCCGGAAGAACCGCTGCGGTTCTTGCCCATGCCATGATGGCCAACACCGGCGCGGAAATGCTGCTGGTAGCGGTAATCGATCAGCGTGTTCAGATTGGGCACCGCTTCCACGACGATGTCGCCGCCGCGCCCGCCATCGCCCCCGTTCGGCCCGCCGAATTCGATGAACTTCTCGCGCAGGAACGAGACGGCGCCCGCACCACCGGCACCGCTGCTGACATAAATCTTGCACTGGTCGAGGAATTTCATCGGTTAGCCGCGCGCAATGCCCCAGATTTCAACCGTCATCTCGCTGGTATGCATATGGGGCTGCGGCACCAGGGTCAAAGGCGGCAGCGGCCCGGCGATGCAGTTGGCCAGCGTCTCGACGAAGGCCTGCGATTCCGCCTCGCTTCCCCCGGACGTGAAATAAGCCACCATCAGCTTGAGGTCGGCGGTGGTCTTGCCGAAGGCGCCCAGCAGATCCTCCAGGTAGCTCATGGTGAACTGGGTCTGGGGCGGGACCTGGCCCGCCAGCACGACATTGCCGGCATTGGAATTCGTCGCCCAGGGCACCTGGCCACCCAGCCAGATCTGGCCGCGCAGGCGGATCGCCTGGCGATAGGGCAGCGGCACCGGCCAATCCCATACCCGCTTCGGCCAGCGATCCTCGCGCGGAATGTATTTGTCGAAGCCGTTCCAGCTTTCGCGCATGGCCAGGACTTCGATCTTGGTCAGCGCGCCCTGGGGCCACAGCGCATGGCAGGGCACGACCGTGGCGACCGGCCCCGGCTCGCGGAAATGGGACGCGCGCACCTTGGCCATCGCCGCCCACTGGTCCTGGGTCGTGCCGAAGTAATAGCCCTCCTTCTTGATCGCGTCCTGCAGCGAGGCGCCGACGGCCTGCAGGCTCTCCTGCAGCCGCGACATGGCAATGCGCGTCTGCTCCGGCCCGTCGCCGGCGGCAAGCACCTTGCCGTTCTGGTCCGCCGCCATCTCGTCGATGGCCGTGCGGGCGGGCACCGCGATGAATTCGCCGGCGCGCAACGCCAGCGTCAGCTTGCGCCCGCCGAGGCCGGCGCGCTGCGACATCGGCGCATCGGCGCTGGCGACACGAAACTCGCTATGGCGCCAACCCCGTTTGGCGATGGCCTGGGCCTGCAGGGACTGGCCCGTGAAGGGCTGGAGGGGCGTGGGATGTAGCGTGATCGCCGGCAACGGCTCGTCGGGGAAGAGCTTGGCCAGGGCTGCGAGCAGCCCGCCTTCATTGAAGGTGCCGTCGCTCTTGTAGAATACCTTGAGGCGGACGATGTCGGCCAGGGCACAGCCTTCGATGGCGAGCGCCGCCGCAAGGTTGCGCATCGTACCGGGGATCTGGCCGGGCAGGTCGTTTGCATGCGCGATCAGGCCGCGGGAATCGAAATCGCCGGCTCCGCCGACGAAGGAAAGCTCGCCCGCCGTGCCCGCGAGCTGCTGGCGCCCGGCGATGGGCCATTTCCAGATGCTATCCACGATCACTATCCTCTTTTGCTGCTCATGGTTCGACGAAGCTCAGCATCAGGGTCGGCTTGCTTCAGGCAAAGAAAAAGGGGGAATGGCGAGCCATTCCCCCTTCATCGAAACGGATGCAGGGGTGGGACTAGCTCTGCGGCTCCACCGAGACCTTGGTGCGGCCTTCGGCGCCACGATGGAACGAGACCTTGCCCTCCGTCGTGGCGAAGATGGTGTGGTCCTTGCCCATCCCGACATTGCTGCCCGGGTGAAACTTGGTGCCGCGCTGGCGCAGGATGATGTTGCCCGACAGCACGTCCTGGCCGCCGTACTTTTTGACGCCGAGGCGTCGGCCGGCGCTGTCGCGCCCGTTGCGCGAACTGCCGCCTGCTTTCTTGTGAGCCATGGCTGCTGCTCCTTACTTCTTTTTCTTGGGCTTGGCGCCGGATTTGGCGTCGCCCGATTTCTTGCCGCTCGGGGTTGCTTTCTTGGCGCGTGCGTCCTTGGGTTGCGCGGTACGGCCGGTGGCCTTTACGGCCTTCGTCTTCTTGGCCGGCTTTGCCTCGTCCTCGTCATCGCCATCCGTTACGGCCGCCTTCGGCTGCTTGGCCGGCTTGGGGGCCGCTTCCTTGCGGGGTGAAGGCTTGGCGCCGTCGGTCAGGATCTCGTCGATGCGCACGAGCGAGAGGGGCTGGCGGTGGCCGCGCTTGCGCCGGTAATTATGGCGCCGGCGCTTCTTGAAGATGATGACCTTGTCGGCCAGCACCTGTTCCAGCACCGTGGCGGCGACGGTGGCGCCGGCCACGAGCGGCGAACCCGCCGTGGCGGAGGCGCCTTCGCCCACCAGCAGGATCTGGTCGAACACCACCTGGGCGCCCGCCTCAAGGGGCAAGCGCTCGATATGGATCACATCGTTCTGGGCGACCCGGTATTGCTTGCCACCGGTTTTCAGCACTGCGAACATGGCTCTAACGCATTGATAATGGGGGGCAGGCAGCGCTAGACGGCGCCCGCCGGAAGGCGGGGAATATAGCCGCCAAAGCGGGGGTGTCAACGCCGGAATCGGCCCTCTGGCGCCCGTGCCCAAATCCCGCGCCCCCTTGGGGGCGGGCCAGGGGTGGGGCGAGTTATACCCGCCTTCCCTTGAACCCCCTATGCCTCTCGGCTAAGGTCGCGGCCCGTTTTCCCCGGCCTGCGGCGCGCGGCGCCAGACGCACCCGACGACGGAGGGGTGGCAGAGTGGTTGAACGCGGCGGTCTCGAAAACCGTTATGCCTGCAAGGGCATCGGGGGTTCGAATCCCTCCCCCTCCGCCAATAGCAAGACCCCCGATTCAGGGGTCTCGTTATTGGTGACGCACGATAAGTGAACGGATACCGGGTTCGGGACCGAGGCCTTCCATGAGCTTGAATGCAAAAAGCGTCTCGCCTGGCTGGCAAGGCCGAAGGCCGCGATAGCCCTCATAATTCCCGCTTATAAAGTTGCTGACATGTATCAAATCTCCGGCCCCGGGCTCTAAATGTCGCGCTGAAGCGATCAGGTTGCCATCGCCCAGCATCGCATCCCATCGAGTGGCGTATGGAAATCGACGATGGATAGAAGTCGGAGCGGTCGGCGCGAACGGCAAAAGACCCAGCGCATCGCCCAGTTGCCGTGGCGGCAGATCCGCAATTCGCACCGCGTCACAGACATCCTTTCCAGCGATCAGGTCGAGAAGATCCACCTGAATTCGCTCGAAGTCCTGGAATCCATAGGCGTGGAATTCCTTTTGCCGGAAGCCTGCGATCTTCTCGCTGCTGCCGGCGCCAGCGTCGATCCTGAGACCGCACGCGTGCGCCTCGACCGGGGCCTAGTGATGGAATACGTGTCGAAAGCGCCCTCGGCGTTTCATATTCATGCGCGCAATCCGTCCCACGACATTCACATCGGCGGCCGCAGTCTGGTTTTCGCCACGGTCGCCAGCGCACCGAACGCGTCCGACAGCACGCGCGGGCGGCGGCCCGGCAACTTCGCCGACTACGAGAACTTCCTGCGTCTGGCACAAGTGCTGAACATCACCCACACCACAGGCGGATATCCCGTAGAGCCGACGGATGTTCCGGCGGAGACACGTCATCT
>DASXQK010000380.1:0-10029 GCA_036493015.1 Dongiaceae bacterium
GATGGCCGCGGAGCACCGCCATGTCGCGCGCCTGATAGCTGACGCCATCTTCTTGCTTATAGGCCTGCTCATGCTCCTCATCGACGACGATGAGACCGAGATCGGGATAAGGCAGGAACAGCGCCGAACGCGCGCCCACGACAACCCGCGCCTGGCCGTTGGCGATCGCGCGCCAGGCCGTGCGCCGCTCCACGCTGGAAAGATCGGAATGCCATTCCGCCGGACGGGCGCCGAAGCGTTGTTCGAAACGCTCGAGCCACTGGCCGGTCAGCGCGATCTCGGGCAACAGTACCAGGGCTTGCTTGCCCGCGCGCAACGCCGCCGCCACGGCTTCGAAATAAACCTCGGTCTTGCCCGATCCGGTCACGCCATCCAGCAGGGTGACGCCGGTGTTGCGCGCGATCAGCGCATCAGCCGCCTTGCGCTGATCGGCCGACAGCAGCGGGCCGGCATGATCGCCATTCGGCAGCGCAAAAGGCAGGCGCTGGGGCAGCGATACGGCAGAGAGCAATCCTGACTCGGCCATCGCCTTGATGACACCGGTGCCAACGCCGGCCTCGCGCGCCAATTCACCTGTCGGGCGCGCCGGGCCATCTGCCAGCACATCCAGGACGCGTTTGCGCGCGGCTGTCAGCTTGGCCTCGCCCGGTGGAGCGCTGGCCAGGCGCCATGCCGAAATTTCGCGCGGCGGCTCGAGGGCGGCCGATACGCTCATGGCCATGCGCAGCACCGCGCCGGGCGGGGCCAGGGTGTAGGCCGCGACCCGATCAATGAAGCGGCGGCAAATTTCGGGCAACGCTGGAACATCCAGCCGGCCGATGACAGATTTAAGCCGCGCGAGCGCAACTTCGCCCGTACCGGGCCCCCAGACGACGCCGACATGCTCGCGGCTCCCCAGCGGCACGACGACGAAATCGCCGGGTGCGACGTCTTCGCCGGCATAATCGTAGCAGCCGGCAAGCGGCAACGGCAGCAGGACGGCGTATGTGTTGGCGGGGGAGTCGGCCATGGGCTACACTCTAACCGAGCGCCGTTGATTCGCGCTCAGGAGCGTCGGGAATGAAATTTTTCATCGATACCGCCGAAATCAAGGATATCCGCGAACTGGCCGCCACCGGCCTGGTCGATGGCGTGACCACCAATCCCTCGCTGGTCGCAAAAAGCGGCCGGCAGTTCGTCGACGTGATCAAGGAGATTTGCAGCATCATCCCCGGTCCGGTAAGCGCGGAAGTGACCGCGACCGACCATGCGACCATGCTGACCCAAGGCCGCAAGCTGGCGAAGATCGCCAGCAACGTGGTCATCAAGGTGCCGCTGACGCCCGACGGGCTCAAGACCTGCAAGGTGCTGCGCGAGGAAGGAACCCGGGTCAACGTCACGCTCTGTTTCTCCGCAGCCCAGGCGATCCTCGCCGCCAAATGCGGCGCCAGTTTCATCTCGCCCTTCATCGGCCGGCTCGACGATGTCGGCACCGACGGCATGCGCCTGATCGCGGATATCGTGCAGATCTATGACGCCTATCCGGAATTCGAGACCGAGGTGCTGGTCGCCTCCATTCGCCACCCCATGCATGTGGTGGATGCCGCCAAGCTCGGCGCCGATATCGCGACCATTCCGCCGGCCATCGTGCGCCAGATGTACAACCACCCGCTGACCGACAAGGGCCTGGCCTCATTCCTTGCCGATTGGGCGAAGACCGGCCAGTCCATCCTCTAGACCCATGTTGTAGGATGCCGCAAAGCCCCGACGACGCCGTAACGCCAGCGCCCCGCCTGACCGCGGCCCAGATCGTGGATTATCTGAAGCGCCATCCCACCTTCCTGCTGCGCCATCCCGAATTGCTGGAGGTCCAGGCGGCACCCGGCCGCGTCAAGGGCGAGGCGGTGGTCGATCTGCAGCAGTTCATGGTCGAGCGGCTGCGCAAGGACCTGACCCGGCTGCGGGGCTTGCAGGACGAGATGGTCGCCAACAGCCGCGACAATCTTTCGACCCAGGATCGAATCCACAAGGCAGCGCTCGCCCTGCTCGCCGCCGAAAACTTCGAGCATCTGATCGAGATCGTCGGTACCGACCTCGCCGTGCTGCTGGATGTGGATGCCGCCGCCCTCTGCGTGGAGGCGACCGCTGACAAGAACCCGCGCTCGGTCGAGGGCGTGCAGGTCCTGCCCGCCGGCCATGTCGATGCGCTGCTCGGTGCCAACCATGACGTGCTGCTGCGTGACGACGCGGAAGGCGATCAGGCGGTATTCGGTCCGGCGGCGGGGCTCGTGCGCTCCGATGCGCTGATCCGCCTCACGATCAGCGACAGCGTGCCGGTCGGGCTGCTCGCCTTCGGTACGCGACATCCCGGCTATTTTAATGCCGGCCAAGGTACCGAGCTGCTGACCTTCCTCGCTCGCGTGCTGGAACATTGCCTGAGACAATGGCTCGGGCTGAAGCTCTGAGGGCCGAGCCAGCCGTTGCCTTTCTGGCGGTGGGCGATCTTCTTGAACAAATTGCGGAATGGCGCCAATGGCTGGCGGGCGAACGGCGCGCCTCGCCCCACAGTCTTGCCGCCTATGAGCGCGACCTTGCCGCCTTTCTCGTTTTTCTCGCCGAGCACCATGGCGCCACCGCCTCGCTTGCCACGCTGACGAAACTCGATCGCGGCGATCTGCGCGCCTGGCTGGCCCATCGCTCGGGCCGCGGGCTGAAGGCGAGTTCCACCGGCCGCGCGCTCAGCGTGCTGCGCGGCTTTTATCGGTTCCTTGCCCGGCGCAAGCTGGTGGAGAACGCCGTCGTGCTGGGCATGAAGAATCCGAAGTTGCCCAGATCGGTGCCCAAGGCCCTGACCCAGGCCGAGGCAAGCGATGCGATCGACAATATCGGCGAGCTCAGCGACGAGCCCTGGGTCGCCAAGCGCGACGCCGCATTGCTGACGCTGCTTTATGGCTGCGGCTTGCGCCTGGGCGAGGCCCTGTCGCTGACGCGGCGCGACCAGCTGGCAGCGCGTGCCGGACGGCTGACGGTGACCGGCAAGGGCCGCAAACAGCGCATCGTACCGGTGCTGCCCATCGTCGCCGAGGCGCTCGACGATTATGTCGCCGCCTGTCCCCATCGCCACGACCCGCTGTTCCTGGGCGTGCGTGGCGGGCCGCTCAATCCGCGCATCGTTCAGGACCGGTTGCAGCGTCTGCGGCTGCTGCTGGGATTGCCCGCGAGCGCCACGCCCCATGCGCTGCGCCACAGCTTCGCCACGCACCTGCTGGCGGGCGGCGGCGATCTGCGGGCAATCCAGGAGCTGCTGGGCCATGCCTCGCTCTCCACCACCCAGCGCTATACCGATGTCGATGCCGCTGGCCTGATGGCGGTCTATGAGCGCGCCCATCCGCGGGCGAAGAGCGCAGGTTAAGCTTTTTCCCGGCCCACCAACCACAGCGCCAACGGCCCGAGCGCAGCACCGGCGCCGATCACCAGGAAGGCCATGATCCAGGCAAAGGAAGACGCCAGTCCACCGCCGGCATCAAGGGCAATTCCGGCCGCAAGCGGCCCCAGGAAGCTCGAGGCAAAACCGATCGCGGAATGAACGGCGATGGTGGCACCCTGGGCGTCGGGTGACGCCGCAGCGAGGGCACCCGACGTCAGCGCGCCGGAATCCGCTGTCAACGTCACCGCATAGATCAGGATCAAGGTAACGACGATCGCATAGGGCAGATCGCCAGCGAATCCGAGCACGGCGGCCAGCAGGGCCGAGGCTGACATGATCTGGATCAGGATTCGCCGCCGGCCGAAGCGCAGCGCCAGCTCGTTGCCGAGGATGCTGGCGGGCAGGCCGATCACGCTGAAGACCGCCGCGATGGCCGTGGCGTTGTGGTCGCCGCCCAGGCCAGAGCGCAAGGCGGCGTAACCCAGGAAGGCGACGAGCCAGGCGCGCACCGCCACCAGCTCGAAGCCATGGGCGCCATAGGCGAAGATGTAAGCCAGTGCCAGGCGGTTCTTGAACACCGGTTTGAAATTGAGCAGGCGATGGCCTTCGCCGGGCGCAGGCGTCTTGGGCCCGGCACCGAACAGCGCGATCAGCAAGGCGAGCAGCGGCCCCAGCGCCAGAACGCCAATGGCCACGCGCCAGCCGGCGGCATCGCCCAGAAGCCCGGTGAAGAGATAGGAAAGGCTGACACCGACCGCATAGCTTGCCGTGTAGAAGGAGACGGAGCGCGATTTGTCCGAGCCGGCATCCCGGTCGGTCAGGATTTTGAGGCCCGGCATATAGGTGCCGGCTAGACCAGCCCCGCCAAGGGCCCGCCAGAAGAACGCCGTCCAGAATCCCGAAGCCAGCAGCGCGAAGCCAAGATGCGCCAGCGTGGTCAGGCCGGCGCCCACCAGGAACACCCGGCGCGCGTCGATGCGGTCCGTCAGGCTCATCAGGAAGGGAACCGCCGCCATGTAGCCGAAGGCGGAAATGCCGGCGATCCAGCCGGCATCGGCATTGCTGATATGCCACTCGGCGATGAATTGCGGCGTCAATGCCGCGAAGGAAAGGCTCGGCAGCAAGGTGCCGATCTCACCGATCGCCATGGCGAGAACGAGCGGCCGGCCGGAGAGGGGTTTCATGATGAAATTGGCTCGGCGACCGCCGACGTAATTCCACCGCCGCCGTCCTTTCTATCCGTCATGCTCGGGGCCGGCCGCTTGGCCGGAGCCCGGGCATCCACTCTTCGAGCCGCTGAGATAGTGGATCCCCGGGCTCTGCCTTCGGCAGCCCCGGGGATGACGCGCGAAAAAGATCGCGAATGACTATGCGCAAGCGCCCGTGCGTCAAATGTGAATCGCCCGGCCGCCGACCGCGAGAGCTGCTTCCTTCACCGCCTCGTTCAAGGTCGGATGGGCGTGGCAGGTACGCGCGATGTCTTCCGCCGCCGCGGCAAATTCCATGCCGACCACGAGTTCGGCGATCAGATCGCCGGCATTGGCGCCGATGATATGGGCGCCTAGGATACGGTCCGTCGCCGCATCGGCCAGAATCTTCACAAAGCCATCGGTCATTGCCATGGCGCGCGCGCGGCCATTGGCGGTGAACGGAAACTTGCCCGCCCTGTAAGCGATACCCTCGGCCTTCAGCTGTTCCTCGGTCCTGCCGACGGATGCTACCTCGGGCCAGGTGTAGACCACGCCGGGAATGGCGTCGTAATTCACATGGCCCGCCTGGCCGGCGATGATCTCGGCAACCGCGACACCTTCATCCTCCGCCTTATGGGCCAGCATGGGTCCTGCGATGACATCGCCGATGGCATAGATGCCCGGCACGTTAGTTGCGTAATGGGTATCGGCCCTGACCCGTCCGCGTTCATCCATTGCGACGCCGGCGGCATCGAGGCCGAGACCTTCGGTATGGGGACGCCGGCCGATGGCGAGCAACACGATATCGGTCACCAGAGTCTCTGCCACGCCGCCCTTTGCCGGTTCGATGGTGACGGAAACCCCGCCATCGCCCGGTGCCGCACCCGTCACCTTCATACCCAGTTTGAAGCTCATGCCCTGGCGCTGAAGGATGCGCTGCATCTGCTTGGAGACCTCGCCATCCATGGCGGGCAGGATACGGTCGAGGAATTCCACCACGGTGACCTGGGCACCCAGACGCTGCCAGACCGAGCCCATTTCCAGCCCGATATAGCCGCCGCCGATGACGATCATCCGCTTCGGCACGCTGGCCAGTGCCAGCGCGCCGGTCGAGGACACGATCGTCTTCTCATCCACCGGCACGCCCGATAGCGGCATGGAATCGGAGCCGGTTGCGATGATGATGTTCTTTGCCGTTACGGCCTGCGTTCCACCGGCATTCAGCGCCACTTCGATGGCACCGGGCGCGGTGATCTTCGCCTTGCCCTTGATCCATTCGACCTTGTTTTTCTTGAACAGGAAGACGACACCGGCGGTGTTGGCATCCACGACCTTGGTCTTCTGCGCCATCATGGCGGGCAGATCGAGCTCGACCCCGCCCACCTTCACG
Organism: Dongiaceae bacterium; assembly: GCA_036493015.1. GTDB lineage: Bacteria > Pseudomonadota > Alphaproteobacteria > Dongiales > Dongiaceae > DASXQK01. The sequence continues at coordinate 5,987 of DASXQK010000380.1, forward strand.
CCATGCTGGGCCATGCCATGCATGGCCTGCTCATAGACCTCGGAGGATTGCAGCAGCGCCTTTGAAGGGATGCAGCCGATATTGAGGCAGGTGCCGCCCAAGGTGTCGCGCGATTCGATGCAGGCTGTCTTCAGCCCAAGCTGGGCGGCGCGGATCGCCGCCACATAGCCGCCGGGACCGCTGCCGATCACCACCACGTCGAATGCGCTCTCCGCCATCTTGCCCTCCATCGCCGCCGTACCGTTTTCGCCAGATCAATCGATGTCAGATGTACGTCGCCCCGGCATCATTGCCAAGGCCACGAGGCGCTTCTAATCTTCGCGCCCGCTTTAAATCCCACGGTAGCCCCATGCTCGATCACCTTTCGCTCGGTGTACGCGATCTCCGCCAGGCGCTGGCTTTCTTCGATGCCACCTTCGCGCCGCTGGGATACCGGCGCCAGCATGACAACGCCAAAGAGGCTTCCTACGGGCCAGGCAGCGACCGGACGTTCTGGCTATACCCAATCGGCGCGGGCGAAGCGCCGAGTGCCGCCGGCATGCATGTGGCCTTTGCCGCGCCAAGCCGCCCGGCCGTCGACGCGGCCTACAAGGCGGCGCTTGCCCATGGCGCCAGTGCAGCGCGCGAGCCCGCGCAGCGGCCCGAGAACGGCGCCAATTACTATGGCACGGTGGTGGTGGATCCCGACGGCCACCGCCTGGAAATTCTCTGCTCGGCGCCGGGCTGAACCGTCTTCAGATATCGAGGACCAGGCGCTCCGGATCCTCGATGCATTCCTTGACGCGGACCAGGAACGTTACCGCCTCGCGGCCGTCGACGATCCGGTGGTCATAGCTCATGGTCAGATACATCATCGGCCGGATCTCAACCTTGTCGCCAATGGCAACCGGCCGGTTCTGGATTTTGTGCATGCCGAGGATGCCGGATTGCGGCGGGTTCAGGATCGGCATGGACATGAGCGAGCCGTAGACGCCGCCATTGGAGATGGTGAAGGTGCCGCCGGTAAGGTCCGGGATCGTGAGCTTGCCGTCGCGCGCGCGCTTGCCCAGATCGGCGATGCCTTTTTCGACCTCGGCAAAGCCCAGGCGATCGGCCTCGCGCACCACTGGCACGACGAGGCCCTGTTCGGTGCCCACCGCCACGCCGATGTCGTAATGATTCTTGTAGACGATATCGTCGCCATCGATCTCGGCATTCACTGCCGGGATTTCCTTTAGCGCCACGATGCAGGCCTTCACGAAGAAGCTCATGAAGCCGAGCTTCACGCCATGCTTCTTCTCGAAGGTGTCCTTGTATGTCGCACGCAGCGCCATGACGCGGCTCATATCCACCTCGTTGAAGGTGGTGAGCATGGCGGCGGTGTTCTGGGCCTGCTTCAGCCGCTCGGCGATACGCTTGCGCAATCGGGACATGCGCACCCGCTCTTCGCGCTCATGGGGCGCGCGCGGCGGCGCAGGAGCGGCGGCTGGCGCAGGGGCGGCGGGTGCCGGACTTGCCGCGGGCGATGAGGCGGCCTTGCGGGTTTCGCGCGCGATTTCCGCCATGGTCTGGGCGTCGGCCTTGGTGAGGCGGCCATCCTTGCCCGTGCCGGTGACGCCGGTCACATCGAGATTGGCTTCCGTGGCGATCTTGCGCACCGAGGGTGCCAGGGTATCTGGCGCCTTGCCGCTGGATGAAGATGCCGCCGGAGCGACGGCGGGCGCGGGGGCTGGAGCTGGTGCAGGTGCGGACGCCGGTTTCGGCGCTGGCGCTGTCGCCGCAGGAGCGGGGGCAGGCGCTGCCGCAGGAGCAGATGCTGAAACGTTGTCCCCTGCCCCTTCGGCGATCACGCCCAGGACGGCGCCAACTTCTACCGTCGTTCCCGCCGGTGCCTTGATCTCGGCAAGCTTGCCGGCCGTGCTGGCATAGACCTCCAGCGTGACCTTGTCGGTCTCCAGCTCCAGCAACGCCTCGTCGCGCTTCACCGTATCGCCCGCCGCCTTCAGCCATTTGGCGACAGTGGCTTCGGTGATGGATTCGCCGAGCGTGGGGACGACGATATTGATGCTCATGGCGCGCCTCTAGCCTTCCAGCGTGAGGGCCGCATTGACGAGAGCGGCCTGTTCCTTGATGTGGCGGCGCAGCAGGCCGGTCGCGGGCGAGGCCGAAGCCGGACGGCCGGTATAACGCAGCCGCTTGCTGCGTCCGTCCACCGAGTCCAGCACGGCCTCGATCTCCGGCGCCACGAAGGTCCACGGGCCCATATTGCGCGGCTCTTCCTGGCACCAGATGACCTCGGCCTGGGTAAAGCGGCTGAGCTCGACCATCAGCGGTTTCACCGGGAAGGGATAAAGCTGCTCCAGGCGCATCAGATAGACATTGTCGATGCCGCGCTTCTCGCGCTCTTCGTACAGGTCGTAATAGACCTTGCCGCTGCACAGCACGACGCGCTTGATCTCGGCATCGGGCTTCAGCTTGCCATCGTCGAACAGCACGCGATGGAAGGATGAGCCCGGCCCCATCGCCGCCAGATTCGAGACAGCGAGCTTGTTGCGCAGCAAGCTCTTGGGCGTCATGGCGATCAGCGGCTTGCGGAAGTTGCGATGCACCTGGCGGCGCAGCGCATGGAAGAAGTTCGCCGGCGTGGTGCAGTTCACCACCTGCAGATTATCTTCGGCACAGAGTTGCAGATAGCGCTCGAGCCTGGCCGAGGAATGCTCCGGCCCCTGCCCCTCATAGCCATGAGGCAGCATCATTACCAGGCCGGACATGCGCAGCCATTTGCTTTCGCCCGAGGAGATGAACTGGTCGATGATCACCTGGGCGCCGTTGGCGAAATCGCCGAACTGGGCTTCCCAGATGACCAGCGCCTTGGGATCGGCCAGGCTGAAACCGTATTCGAAGCCGAGCACGCCGGCTTCGGAGAGGGGGCTGTCCACGACCTCCATCGGCGCCTGGCCCGCACTGAGATTATTCAGCGGGATATAGGGCTGTTCGTTTTCCTGATCGATCAGCACCGCATGGCGCTGGGAGAACGTGCCGCGGCCCACATCCTGGCCCGAAAGGCGCACCGGCGTTCCTTCCTCCAGCAGCGTGCCGAAGGCCAGCGCTTCACCCATGGCCCAGTCGATATGCTCGCCGGTCTCGGCCATCTGCTTGCGGCTTTCCAGCAGGCGCAGCACTTTCTTGTTGGCGGTGAAATCGGCGGGAACCTTGGTGATCGCCGTACCCACGCTATGCAGCAACTCACGCGAAACGGCGGTATCCCCGCGCCGGTCGTCGCCTGAGGCGGCCGCCAGACCGGACCAAGCGCCTTCCAGCCAGTCGGCCTTGTTGGGCTTGTAGCTGGTCGCACTGTCAAACTCGCGCTCGAGGCTCTGTTGGAAATCGGCTGCCATCTGCTCGGCCACGCCGGCGGCGATCGTGCCTTCCTTCAGCAGGCGCTCAGCATAGATCGCCCGCGTCGTCGGATGCTTGCCGATGGTCTTGTACATGAGCGGCTGGGTGAAGGCCGGCTCGTCGCCCTCGTTATGGCCGAAGCGGCGATAGCAGAACATGTCGACGATGACGTCTTTCTTGAATTGCTGGCGGAATTCAGCCGCGATCCGCGCCACATGCACCACGGCCTCCGGATCGTCGCCATTCACATGCAGGATCGGCGCCTGGACGATCTTGCCCGCTTCCGAGCAATAGGGACCAGAACGCGACTGCACCGGATTGGTGGTAAAGCCGATCTGGTTGTTGATGATCAGGTGGATGGTGCCGCCGGTGCGATAGCCCTTGAGGTCGGAGAGGTCGAGGGTCTCGGCCACCAGCCCCTGCCCCGCGAACGACGCATCACCGTGCAGCATCAGCGCCATGCAATGCTGGCGCTCGGTATCCTTCTTCTGCTGCTGCTTGGCACGCACCTTGCCCAGCACCACCGTGTCGGCGGCCTCCAGATGCGAGGGGTTCGCCGTCAGCGAGAGGTGGACCACCTTGCCGTCGAACTCGCGGTCGGACGAGGTGCCAAGATGGTATTTCACATCGGCCGAACCCTGGACATCCTCGGGGTTGGCCGGATT
>DASXQK010000381.1:0-9738 GCA_036493015.1 Dongiaceae bacterium
AATGAATATTTCGCAGTGCTGATCGCCTTTTATTCGGGCAGCGGCGATCGTCCCTAATGCTGCTTGCCGGCCAGCGCCAGGTCGATATGCAGCGCATCTTGCAGGTCGCTCGGATGGCCCTGTTCGTCATGGAAGCCGCCCGATTGCCGGCGCCAGAGACGGGCATAGGCGCCATTGGCCTCCAGCAGATCGGCATGGCTTCCCTGCTCCACGATGCGGCCCTGGTCGAGGACCACGAGCCTGTCCATGCGCGCGATGGTGGAGAGGCGGTGGGCGATGGCAATGACCGTGCGGCCCTTCATCAGCCCGTCCAACTGTTCCTGGATCGCGGCCTCGACTTCCGAATCCAATGCCGAAGTCGCCTCGTCCAGCACCAGGATCGGCGCGTTCTTCAGAATGACGCGGGCAATGGCAATGCGCTGGCGCTGGCCGCCGGAAAGCTTGACGCCGCGCTCGCCCACATGGGCCTCGAAGCCGCGCCGGCCCTGCCAATCCTCCAGCGTCTCGATGAATTCCAGAGCATGGGCGCGCTCGGCTGCCTCGATCACCTCGGGCTCGCCCGCCTGGGGCCGGCCATAGCGGATGTTCTCGCGGATCGAGCGATGCAGCAGCGATGTATCCTGGGTCACCATGGCGATATGGGCGCGCAAGGAGTCCTGGGTAACACCGGCGATGTCCTGGCCATCGATCAGGATTCGCCCGGCCTCGAGATCGAAGAAACGCAGCAGCACATTCACCAGTGTCGACTTGCCCGAGCCCGACTGGCCCACCAGCCCGACACGCTCGCCCGGCGCGATTGAAAGCTCGATATGCTGGAGGACGCCGCGCGTCGTGCCATAGCCGAAGCGCACGTTCTCGAAGTGAATGGCTCCGCGCGTCACCTTGAGCTCGACCGCATCGGGCTTGTCGCGCATCTGGCGCGGCACGGCGATGGAACGCATGCCATCCTGCACCACGCCGACATTCTCGAAGATGGCGGTGACGTTCTGCGCCACCCAGCCGGCGATATTGGCGATCTGCCAGGTCAGCGGTAGGGCCATGGCGACAATGCCGACGGGAATATGGCCGGTGTTCCAGAGCCAGATCGCGACCCCACCCGTTCCTACCACCATCAGCGCGTTGAGACAGGTCAGCGTCAGGCTGAACAGGGTGATCAGGCGAAGCTGGCGATGAAATGTATCGGTGTGTTCATCCACCGCATGGCGCACGAATTCGTCCTCGTCGCGGGGCCGCGCGAACAGCTTCACGGTCAGGATGTTGGTATAGCTGTCGACGACGCGGCCCGTCAGCGCCGAGCGTACTTCCGACATCTCGCGCGAGCGGTCGCGCAGGCGCGGCACGAAATAGCGCAGGAAAACGGCGTAGCCGGCAAACCACAGCAGCACGGGGATGGCGAGGCGGATATCGTTGCGCGCCATCAACAGAACGGCGCTGCCGCCATAAACCAGGATGTACCAGACCGCGTTGGTGCCGGCGACGACGCTTTCGCGCAAGGCCGGGCCCGTCTGCATGATCCGGTTGGCGATGCGGCCAGCGAAATCGTTCTGGAAAAAAGCCCAACTCTGGCGCACCACATGCCAGTGGCTCTGCCAGCGGATCAGATTGGTGAGGCCAGGCGCGATGGCCTGGTTGGTGATCAGCGCCTGCAGCAGCAGCGCCGAGGGGCGCAGCACCAGCAATATGACCGCCATGCCGATGAGCTTCGGCCAGTTATCCTGCAGCAGCGAACCGGGCGTGCGGCTGGCGACGAGCGACACCACCTGGCCAATGAAGACTGGAATGCTGGCGTCGAGCAAGGCGACGATGAACCCGGCCACGAACAAGGCAGCGACCAGCCGGCCGGCCTGGCGCGCGTAATGCCAATAAAAGGCCGCAAGCCCCGTCGGCGGCGGCGCTTCGCCGGTGCGGGCCGTGGGTTCCAGAAGACGTTCGAAGAAGGCGAAGACGCGCATGGCGGGCGCCATGAAATACAATCCCGGAAATCGCGGAGGCCTGCAGGTTACCGCGATTCGCCGGCCGCGGGTTGTCCCAGATTGCGCAAGGCAGCCCCGACAGCGGCGCGAGGCCGCGGTCGGGGATAGTGACTACAGACTTGCCGGCAGCGAACGCTCGATCAGCGCACCGTGGGTTTCCAGAATGTCGGCGAGGGCCGCAACGAAGCCGTCGGTGTCTTTTTCCGTCGTCGGCAGCGAGAGCGCGATGAAGCCGCGCCGGGCCATGTAGTAGCCGCGATCGATCAGCTCCAGGTGCAGCAATTTGTGCAAATCGGCCAATGCTTTGTCCGCGGCCGGATCGCTTGGATGGGTATCCGCCGGGGTCCGGATGGGCTTGCGCGAAAAATGCAGGTTGATCAGCGAGCCGACGCCGGTCGCCTGCAGGGCCGAGCCCGCCTTCTTCGCCATCGCATTGATCTTGTCGCGGACCCTGTCGCCGAGCGCGTTGATGCGATCCGCTTCCGCCGGCGTGAAGACCTGGGTCAGGCCGGCAAGCCCGCCCGCCATGGACATTACATTGTTGTTGAAGGTTCCGGCATGGGACAGCGCTTGCGGATGATTGGGGTCGAAGCGTTCCATCAGTTCACGCTTTCCCCCGAACGCCCCGAAACTGGCGCCGCCGCCCAGATATTTACCGAAGGAGGTGATGTCGGGCGTGATGCCGAGACGCTTCTGCAGGCCGCCGGAGGAGAGCCGCGACGTCATGACCTCGTCGAAGATCAGGGCGATGCCGTTTTTCGTGCACTCGTCGCGCAGCATCTGCAGAAATTCCTTGGTGCCGGGAATGCACCCGCCGCCGCCCTGCATCGGCTCGACGATCACGGCCGCCAGTTCCTTGCCGTGCCTGGCAAATAGCGCGCGCGTTTTTTCCACCTCGTTGTATTCGCCGACCACCCAGGGGATCTGCATGTTCAGCGCCGCGCTCTTCTTGCTGAAATAGAAGACGCTGCCGTGATAGCCGTGCTCGAAGGCCATGACCTTTGGCCGGTCGGGGCGCTGGGCGCGAATGGCCTGAAGCGCCAGCATATTGGCCTCGGTGCCGGAATTGGTGAAACGGATCAGATCCACCGAGGGAAAGCGAGCGCGGATCGCCGCGGCCAGACGCCCTTCATACTGGTTGGGGCCGCCCAGGACGGTACCGTCGTCGATCGCCTTCTTGAGCGCCGCGGCGATGACCGGATCGGAATGGCCATAGAGCCCGGCCGTGTACTCGCCCAGCATGTCGACATATTCACGACCGTCGATATCGGTCAGGCGATTGCCCTTGCCGCCCGCCCAGGTCAGCGGGAACGGCGTGAAATACAACACCGTGCGCGTGTTGCCGCCGGGCATGTGCTGGGCCGCCTCGGCCTGGCGTGCCGCACTCTTGGGATGCGCATTGCGGTATTGCGCCTCGGCGTCGGCGACGGCCTGGGCCAAATCGGCATTGGGACGGATAGCAGCGGCTTCCATGGGACTCCCCTTGGGATTAGGTCAGCGGGCCTGAAGGGCTGAGCGTGATGAGATAAGACGATCCGGTCAAGCAGCGGCCATGCATGGCTCGCCTCAGCCAGGCGATTGGCTGATGGGCCTGTTTCAGGGCTCCTTCATGCCATGGCGCGCCGCCCAGTCGAAGGGATAGAGCGCGTAAAAATAGGCGCAGCGCCGGCCGATCATGTCGTAATCCAGTGTCGTGCCCTCGGGCAGCCAGATTATGTCGCCCGCCTGGCATTCGAATTCACCCTGATCGGTGCGCACGATCATGCTGCCTTCGTGGATGAAAAGGATTTCATCGTAGAGGGTCGTCCAGTGCACTTTCAGGTTTTCGCCGATCTCGAGCCCGCCGCCCATATGCTTGCTGTTGCCGGCATTGATGACGCGGGCGATCTTCGTATCGCCGCCATCGGTGTGGCAGGGAATGAAGGGCAGTTCCTTGCGTTTGAAATGCAGTGCCTTAGGCATGAGTGCCTCCTTCTGCTGCGATGTCAGGTGCCGGGCCGCGACGTGGTGATGCCGCCCGGCGCAAGTGCCGCGAACTGGCGGGTCAGCGGGCCGGGATCTTTATCGACATAGGCGAGGCGATCCTTGCGCGCCACTGCGGCGCGCACAAGATGGGCGCCGATGTAGCGCAAGGGCTCCGGCGGCAGCCAGTGCTCCGGCGCCCGCACCAGGCCGCAGCCGGACCACTCGTCCTTTTGACCCAGCGCCAGCGAGGCCAGGATGCGGCCGGCGATCGGCGTGGTCGCGATACCATTGCCGGAAAAGCCGTAGCCGTAGAAGACTGCCGGCGCACCGGGGAGCGGCCCGAACAACGGCAGGCCGCTGCGGGTGCGATCGATCGGGCCGTACCAGCTGTCGATGAACGGTAGGTCCGCCAAACCCGGGTGCCCGCGCCGCATGCTTTCGCGGATGACATCTTCGCGCAGCGAGCGGCCTTCGAAGCGATTGCCGCCCAGCCCGCCGAAGCCAATCACGCCGCCGGTGATGCCGGGCGTGAAACGATGATTGTAAGTCGTGCGAAAGCCGGTGACAAAAAGCTGGGAATCGTTCATCAGCGGGCGCGCCTTGTAGCCGATGCGCTCCAGCAATTCCGGCGCCGGCGCGGTCATCGCATCGTCGCTGGCGATCACAAGGATGGCGCTGCGCAACTCGGCAAAGCGCGTCGACCAGGCATTCATGGTGAGCACGATGCGGCCGGCCTTGATCGACCCCGCCGATGTATGCACGCGCGGCGTTGCGCGCTCGAGGCGGGCCATCGCCGAATTCTCATACACGCGGACACCCAGCTTCAACACGACGCGACGAATGCCCCGCACCAGCTTGCCGGGATGCACCGTCGCCGCCGAGGGATCGAAAATCCCGGCGAGGAAAGAGCGAGAGCCGGTGAGTGCGGCGATCTCCTCGCCGCTCACGGGGCGAAACGGATTGACCCCGTGTGGATCCAGCGCCGCCGTGATGTCGTTCCAGGATCCCACTTGGCGCGGACATGTGGCACCCCAGATCCAGCCGTCGCGGCGGAACTCGGCATCGATACCGTGAGCCTGGCAGAATGTTGCAATGTCCTCGGCCGACCGGCCGAAGGCCTTGCCGAGGGCGATGGCGCCGCTCGAACCGCAGAAGGCCTCCAAAGCGCGAAACTTGGCCCATTGCGAGAGCACCATGCCGGAATTGCGGCCGCTGGGGCCACCGCCGCAGATATCGGCTTCGACGATGGCCACATCCAGCGAGGGTTGGCGGCGCTTCAACTCGATTGCCGTCCACATTCCGGCAAACCCACCGCCGACGATGCAGACATCGGCGGTCTGATCGCCCTGCAACGCCGGGCAATCCTGCTCATCCGGCGAGATCGCCTCACGCAGCCAGATGCAGCGTCCCTCGATCCGCGTTTTCATTGGATCAGCCGGTGACACCCAGGGCAATGCCGCGCGCGCGAATGGCATCGTCCAGCGGTGCCGCTGCCCGCTTCTGCAGGTCGAACAGCACCGTGACCTGCTCGCTGGTCGAATGGATCTGGTCTGTCTCGACGTTGCACAGTTCGTGCAGGAAGCCGACGGATTTGTTGCCCAGCTTCTGCAGCGTGGAGCGAACAACCAGCAGAGTGCCGGCGGGCACTTCATGTTTGTACTCGATCAACTGGCGGACATCGGCCCAGCCAAGGCCCCTTTTCTTCAACTCTGCATAGGGCCCCAGCATGGAAAGAAGGTGAAAAGTGGCGCCGTCATAAAGCGCTGCATAGAACTGCGTATTCATGTGCCCCATGGAATCGCATTGCCAGGGATAAGCCACCCCGCGGTAGGTCTCGATCGCTCGAGCCATGGTCAGAAAGCGACCTTGTCGCCGCCCTTCAACTTCAGCATGGCACGGGCTTCGTCAGGCGTGGCGACATCAAGGGAGAGTTCGGTCAGGATGTTGCGGATCTTGGTGACCTGCTCGGCATTGCTCTTCGCCAAACGTCCCGGGCCCAGATAGATGCTGTCTTCCATTCCCACCCGGACATTGCCGCCCATGGTGGCGCCGATGGTGGCGAGCGAGATCTGGTGCCGCCCCGCCGCCAGAATCGACCATTGATAATCGCTGCCGAAGAGGCGATCGGCCGTGCGGCGCATATGCAGCAAATCTTCCGGATGCGGACCGATTCCGCCCAGCACGCCGAAAATGGTCTGCACGAAGATCGGCGGCTCCAGCAGCTTGCGGTCGAGGAAATGCGCCAGGGTGTAGAGATGCCCGATGTCATAGCACTCGCATTCGAAGCGGGTGCCACAACCATGCCCTAGTTCGCAGATGAACCGTTCGATCTGGGCGAAGGTGTTGCTGACGATCAGGTCCTTGGTCTTTTCAACATAGGTCTTTTCCCACTCGTGCTGCCATTTGTCGATTTTCTCGGTGACGTGGAAGATGCCGAAATTCATCGAACCCATGTTGAGCGAACAAAGCTCCGGCTTGGCGCGTAGCGGCGCCGCCAGGCGATCCTCCATGGTCATGCCGAGCGAACCGCCGGTGGTGATGTTGATCACCGCATCGCAGCCCTGCTTGATGCGGGGCAGGAATTGCATGAAGACGTCGGGGTTCGGCGTCGGGCGCCCGTCCTTCGGATCGCGGGCGTGGAGATGGATGACGGAGGCGCCGGCTTCCGCGGCGGCAACCGATTCCTGGGCGATCTGATCCGGGGTGATCGGCAGATAGGGCGTCATCGTCGGCGTATGGACCGATCCGGTGACGGCACAGGTGATGATGACCTTGCGCGGAGATTTGGACTCACGGGCGGTGGTTTGTGCGGACATGGGCGTTCCCTGTGCTGGCCGGCCTTGGCGGTCGGTCTTGACTTCAAAGAGAACGCAACAATAGCATCACATGATCTGTGATCACAAGCTGGCCGGCTCAATCACGGGACCGGGCGCGCCTTTCTCATATCCGTTGTCAGCAGGGAGAAAATTCATGATCAGGCGCGTCGCCAACACCAGGATCGGCGGCTTCAGCGACGCCGTACGGATCGACATGGGCGATTATTCGACGATCCATATCTCCGGCCATGTCGGCAACGACGCCTCCGGCAAGGTGACGACGAAGAACTTCGCCGAGGAGGTGGATATCTGCTTCGCCAACATCGCCCGCGCGCTGGAACGCAGCGGCGCCGGCATGAAGGATGTCGTGCGCATCACCTGCTATCTGACCGACCTGGCGGACTATCCGGTTTATTCGAAAGCGCGGGCGACGCTGTTCAAGGACAACCCGCCCGCCAGCGCGACGGTGCAGGTGGCCGGATTGCTGGTGAACGCCAGGATCGAGATTGACGCCATCGCCATCGTCAAGATCCGCTGATCTTTGTCATGGCGCTGAACAGCATCGAAGACACCTATCTCGCGCGCACGGTGACATCGGCAGCACTGCTGAAGCGCGCGGCTAAAAGCCTTCCCGGCGGGCTCAGCCGCAACTACGGCTTTCATACGCCCTACCCCGTCGTGCATGAGCGCGGCGAAGGCCCCTATCTCTGGGACGTCGACGGCAATCGCTACGTCGACCTGAACTACAACGGCCTCAGCCTGATCCACGGCCACGCCTATCGTCCGGTCATCGAGGCGCTCGAGCGCGCCATGCCGATGGGCTGGGCCTGGCTCGGGACCCAGCAGGCGCAGATCGAATTCGCCGAGACGCTGTGCGGCCGCATCGAGGTCGCGGAGCGCGTCCTGTTCACCAACTCAGGCACCGAAGCCAGCATGCTGGCGGTGAAGCTCGCTCGCGGCTTCACGAAGCGGCCCCTGATCGTGAAAGCCCATGGGGGCTATCACGGCACCTACAGCGATCTCGAAGCCGGGCTGCATGGCCAGGGCGAGATCGCCGGGCGTACGCTGCTGGCGGAGTTCAACAACGCCGAATCGTTCGAGCGCGTCCTGGAGCGCCGCGGCAAGGATATCGCCGCCGTCGTGCTAGAGCCGGTCATGTATACCGGCGTGGTCATGCCGGCGCTTCCCGGCTTCCTGGACCGGGTGCAAAAGGCCGCGAGCAAAGCCGGCGCGCTGTTCGTCCTCGACGATTGCCTGATGTTCCGGCTGGCGCCTGGCGGTTCGGCGGAGAAGTTCGGCCTGTCGCCTGACATCATCTTCCTCGGCAAGTTCATTGGAGGGGGCCTGCCGGCGGGCGCGGTCTGTGGGCGCGCCGACATCATGGATCTGGGAGATCCGGGATTGGGCAGCGCCGGCGTCTATCACGGCGGCTCGTTCAACGGGAACGCGCTGAGCGCCGTCGCCGGCCGGCTTGCCATCGAACATCTGACGGGTGCGAGCATTGACGCCATGGATCGCGCGGCGCAGAAGCTGAAGCAGGCGCTGGAAGCCAAGGCGAAGGCCCTGGGCATCTCTCTCTACGTCCTCGACGAAGGCTCGGTCATGGGACTCTATTTCTCCGAGACCAAGCCCATACCGGGCGCAGCGATGCCGAACGAGGAGCTGAGCGGGCGCTTCCACCTCGCCTGCCTGAACCATGGGGTTCAAACCGGCCCCGGCTGCATGATCGCCATGGCGACCGTCGTCGATGAGGCTGCACTCGCGGCGGCCAGCGCGGGAATGTGCCAGGCGCTCGCCGATATCGCGCCCTGAAAGTCTGCTTCAGACTCTGAGATAAGCCGGTCGTAGATGGCTTTCCAGCATGCGGACCGCCTTCGCCGCAACCATGCTCATGGCGTAATAGATGATGCCGACGAGGACGTAGGCATCCATGGTGCGGAACGTCGACGAGACGATGTAATTGCCATGGCGCAGCAGCTCGTCCACCGAGATGAACGAGACAAGCGCACAGTCTTTCAACAGCGAGATGAAATACCCGCCCACGGTCGGCACCGCGATGATGGCTGCCTGCGGCAGGATGATCTTGCGGTAGATCTGTACTCTCTTCATCCCCATGGAGAGCCCCGCCTGCATCTGGCCGGGATCGACGGCCAGGATGGCGGCACGGAACACCTCGCTGAGATAGGCCCCGAGATTGATGCTGAGGCCGACCACGCCGGCCCAGAAGGCATTGAAGCGGATGCCGACTTCCGGCAGGGTAAAATAGATGATCAGCAGGATGACGATCAGCGGCACGCCGCGGCAGACGCTGACATAGGCCTGCACGCATTTGCGCAACACCGTGCCGCCCGCAATCGTGCCGATGGCGCAAGCGACGCCGATGGCGATTCCGGCCGCCATGCTGATGAACGAGAGTTCGAGGGTGACCAGCGCCCCCTGCAGCAGGTATCCCAGATACTTCGGAATAAATTCCGTGAAGAAATACATGGCGCGAGCTCCTGTTCCCCCGAGGCCCTTGCTCTGGCTTGCTTAAATCAGCGGCCGATTCACGCCCAGGTTCATTCAAGCCGGGGCAAGCAAACGCCGGGCCTACAAAACAAACGGGCGCCGCAACCCGAAGATCGCGGCGCCCGGCGATAGTCGCGGCCGCCCTTCTTATGCAAGCGGGCCGTTACTTTGTCATCATCGATTCCTTGCTGAGGGACTCATCCCACACGCCATACTTCTTGAAGATTGCTTCGCGGACGCCATCGGCATCCATCTGGTCGAGGGCGTCGTTCAGCGCCTTCAGCAGGCTTTCGTCTTCCTTGCGTACGCCGGCGCCGTCGCCGCCATACTTGTACGGCGCCTTCGCCTGGGCATCCTGCCATTTCGGATCGGCGACGAGGTTATAGACGCCGCCGATCGTCCGCAGATCAGGCGTTACCGCAAGCTGGCCGGCAAGGCTCGTGTTGTCCATGACGATCGCGTCGACCTGGCTGCTG
>DASXQK010000382.1:0-3208 GCA_036493015.1 Dongiaceae bacterium
CGCCACGGGGTGAATCGGTGGCGTAAGAACCACCCACGAGACGCGGATGCCCTCCCTGGGGCATGACGGAACGATCGGCCACGTTCTTACCGTCATATCCGGCTGTCGCTTTTCCTGCGGCAGCCGGATATCCGCGACCATCTTCCCCCAACCCGTCGAGGGGGCGGGGAATGAAAAGCGGGGCTCCCGCTTGCTCAGCGCCTCAAAACGTCTATCGCGGCAGGGGAGGGGAGGGCCAGAAACCCTGATTTTCCCTCACTTGTAAGCGAGTCGGCCCACCGATAGACTCGTTTGGGTTTTGTCCCGACGGCGAGTCGCTTGCCGCCGGCCTTTTTGCTTTGGCCGGTGAAAGCGAGGGTCTTGCGAGGGACGATGATGCGCGCATGCGCAATAGGCATGCCCGAAGGATGGGTGCTGTCATGACCGACCGGCTGGAGCCGCTGATCAGGTTTCATCCCTTCACGCGGCTGAACGCGTTGCTCGACGGCATCAAGCCGGGCGGTCCGGTGATGGCGCTGTCGGTGGGTGAACCACAGGGGGCACCACCCGCCTTCCTCGCCGAAGTCTTGGAGCGGGAAAAGAAAGACTGGTCGCGCTATCCCCTGACCGTCGGTTCGCCGGAGTTTCGTGCATCCGTCGGCGACTGGCTGAACCGGCGCTTTCATCTGCCCGCCGGCATGATCGATCGCGATCTCGATATCCTGCCCGCCGCCGGCAGCAAGGAGGCGCTGTTCCATGCCGCACTTGCCGCCGTCCCGGAATGGAACGGCGGGGCGCGTCCTGGCGTCGTGATGCCCAATCCCTTTTATCATGTCTATGCGGGCTCGGCGGCGGTGGCGGGTGCAGAGCCCCTCTTCCTGCCCGCCAACCGCGCCAACGGCTTCCTGCCCGAGCCGGATTTGATTCCCGGCCAGGACCTGCCGCGCGTGGCCATGGCCTATGTCTGTTCGCCCTCCAATCCGCAGGGCGCGGTCGCCTCGCGCGAGTATCTCGCGCGCTGGCTTGGCCATGCGCGCCGGCACAATTACACGCTGGTGGTCGATGAATGCTATGCCGAGATCTATCGGGGCGAGCCGCCGACGGGCGTGCTCGAGGTCGCCGAGGGCCGGCTGGACAACCTGCTCTCGATTCATTCGCTCTCGAAGCGCTCCTCCGCACCGGGCCTGCGCTCGGGCTTCGTCGTTGGGGAGCGCAAATTGATCAAGCGCATGACCCAGCTCTGCAACTACGGCGGTGCCGCCATCTCATTCCCAGCGCTGGCCGCCTCGGCCGCGTTGTGGCGCGATGAAGCCCATGTGGAATTGAACCGTGAACGCTATCGCCAGTGTTTTGCCATCGCCGAGCAGATCATCGGCAAGCGCTTCGGTTTTTATCAGCCGCCCGGCGGATTCTTCCTCTGGCTCGATGTCGGCGATGGCGAGGCCGCGGCCAAAAAACTATGGAGCGAGGCCGGCATCAAGGTTCTGCCCGGCGGCTACATGGCGCGGCCCGACGCATCGGGCGTCAATCCGGGCCAGCCCTATATCCGCGTGGCACTGGTGCATGAGCCTGCCCAGGTCGAAGAAGCGCTGGGCCGCCTGGTCAAGGCGCTCGATCGTTCATCGGCCACCACAGCGGCCTCTGTGGCGGCGCAATAGGCATGGCCGACGACACCGCCAGCCTGAACGAGCCAGCCGCCGCTGCGACGACAGGGGCCACGACGTTCGTTTCTCACGGCGTGCGCATCTTCCTGCGCCGGCGCTGGGAAGAGATGCTGGGCCTGCTGCTGATCGCCATCGGCGCTGGCTATCTGGTGGCGCTGCTGACCGCGAGTGCTTCTGACCCCTCGCTCAATCTCGCCATCGACGGGCCGGTCCATAACATGCTGGGCCTGCCCGGCGCCTATGTCGCCGATCTGATGCTGGAAAGCCTGGGGGTTGCCTGTTTCATCCTGGCGCTCGCCCTGATCGTCTGGGGCTGGCAGATGATGTGCCACCGCCCGGCGCGCTGGTGGCTGCGCCTGCTGCTGCTGCCGCTGGCGATGATCGTGGCGTCCATCGGCCTCTGCGTTGTTCCCTGGTCCAGCGACTGGCCGTTCAGCGGCGGGCTCGGCGGGTTCGCTGGCCACCTGCTGGTGGATGGCGGCGGCAAATGGCCGGGACTTGCCGGCCTTAGCGGCGTGCCCGACTGGATGATCCAGCTCGCCTGCCTGGTGCTGGCACTCCCCCTCACCTATTTCGCGCTCGGCATTTCCTGGCGCCGATATCACCAGGCGGGCCAGGCGATTGCTTCGGTTGGCGCTGCCGCTGGCGCCGCGGCGGGCGCGGTTGCGGGCGGCGGTACCGGACGCGCCGGCGGCTCGGGGTTCAGCATCTTCGGCCGCAAGCGGCCGAAGGCGGCGGCCGAATACCGGGCCGAGCGCCATGAGAAGGACCGCTCGCGGCGCATGGAGCCGAGCCTGGGCGCCAGCGCGCTCGACGAGCCCACCGACGATTCCGCGCTCTATGCCGGACCCTCACTGGGTGGCCCGACATTGGGCGGCATCACGCGCCGTCAGCGCGAAGATGGCGAGCCGCTGGTCGAACCGCAAAAGGCCAAGCCGAAGCCGGGAAAACGCGCGGCCAAGGCGGGACAGGCGACGCTGGATCTGATTCCCGATGCGGAATATTCGCTGCCCCCGCTCGAGCTGCTGCAGTTGCCGCCCAAGGACAAGGGTGCGCAGCGCATCAACGAGGAATCGCTGGAGAAGAATGCGCGGCTGCTGGAATCCGTGCTGCAGGATTTCGGCGTCAAGGGCCAGATCGTCAAGGTGCGGCCCGGCCCCGTCGTCACGCTGTACGAACTCGAGCCCGCACCCGGCACCAAGACCAGCCGCGTCGTCGGCCTTGCCGACGATGTCGCCCGCTCCATGAGCGCCGTCTCCGTGCGTATCGCGGTGGTGCCCGGACAGAGCGTCATCGGCATCGAACTGCCCAATCGCCTGCGCGAGCAGGTGGGCTTGCGCGAGCTGCTGGCCTCGGAAGATTATGAGCGCACGGCGGCGAAACTCTCGCTGGTGCTGGGCAAGGATATCGGCGGATCGCCCATCATCGTCGATCTGGCGCGCATGCCCCATCTGCTGATCGCCGGCACCACGGGCTCGGGCAAGTCGGTGGCGATCAACACGATGATTCTTTCCCTGCTTTATCGCCTGCCGCCCGACCGCTGCAAATTCATCATGATCGATCCC
>DASXQK010000383.1:0-8472 GCA_036493015.1 Dongiaceae bacterium
CCAGCCGGAACCTCATTTGTTTCACCCGATATCGGCGCGCTGCGCTGGCGCGACACCCCGGCAAAGAGACGGGCGAGGCCCTTCGGCAGCGGCCGGAAAGAGGCACCTGCGGGCCGCTTTGGTTTGCGTACAGCCGGCGGCGGCGCTTCGGCCCATTCCAGCAGCGGATTTTCTGCGACCGCTTCGGCCAGCAACTCGGCGAGATCAATACCGGAAAGCTGGAGGAGCTTGATCGATTGCTGGAGTGCCGGCGTCAGGCCCAAAGCCTGGCGCTGACCTGCCTGTTGGCCGAGGCGCGAGCCGATCGACGCCATGAATCCTCTAGAGAGAGAAACGCTCGCCGAGATAGACGCGGCGCACCGCCTCGTCGAGCACGATTTCGCTGGGCGTGCCTTCGCGCAGCACCTGGCCTTCATGCAGGATGTAGGCGCGATCGACGATCTCCAGCGTCTCGCGGACGTTGTGATCGGTGATCAGCACGCCGATGCCGCGATCCTTCAGATGCGAGACCAGGTCGCGGATATCGCCAACGGCGATGGGGTCGATGCCGGCAAGCGGCTCGTCCAGCAGCATGAAGGCCGGCCGCGTTGCCAGCGCGCGGGCGATCTCGCAGCGCCGCCGCTCGCCGCCCGAAAGAGCCAGCGCGGGCACCTGACGCAGATGGGCGATGGAGAATTCCGCCAGCAATTCGTCGAGCTGCGCCTCGCGCCGGGTACGGTCGGGCTCGACCACCTCCAGCACCGCGCGGATGTTCTCTTCCACATTCAGCCCGCGGAAAATGGAGGCTTCCTGGGGAAGGTAGCCGATTCCCAAACGGGCACGGCGATACATCGGCAGTTCGGTGATGTCATAACCGTCCAGCTCGATATGGCCGGAATCGGGCCGCACCAGTCCGGTCAGGATGTAAAAGCATGTGGTCTTGCCCGCACCGTTGGGGCCCAGCAGGCCGACAGCCTCGCCGCGCTTCAGCGACAGCGAGACGCCGCGCAGCACAGGGCGCTTGCGGAACTGCTTGATCAGGTTGCGAACCATCAGGCCGCTATCTTCGGATTCCGGCGCATGGGGCTGCCCCGGCATCGCCTGCAGCGCATGGGATTTGGTCGATTTGCGGGCGATGTCGTTCAACGCCGCGTCACGGGTTGAGCGTGTTGCCGGCATCGCTGCCGGGCACCAGCAGGGTCTTCACCTGGCCGCCGCCGCCGGACATCTTCGCCTGGCCCGTCCGCAGGTTATAGACCGCGTGTTCGCCATTGATCTGGTTCTTTCCCCGGCTGATCTTCACGCCGCCCTCCAGGGTCGCGATATCGCTGTCCATATTATAGACCGCTTTGGCGGCATGCACGACGCTGCCCTTGCCGGTGATGACGACATTGCCGACACCCTCGACCTGGTAGAGCTTTTTGGTGCCGGTGCTATCGACGTGGAAATAGCCGGTCAGCGTGTCGGCCTTCACCTGTTGCTGCGCGTTCACGGCGAGGGCATCGCCCCGGGCGATTACCGCATTCTGCTTTTCCCAGTATTCCATGCTGTCGCGCGCGGTCACGTATTGGTCCTTGGATGAGGCCTTGAGGCCGCTTCCGGTCAGGATCGCGCTGCCGTTGTCCAGATTGTAGACAGCCTTGTCGCCGACGATGCGCGAATCCTTGGACAGCACCACCACGTGACCCAGCGCCTCCACCATATAGATGTCGGTCCTGCCGGTGGCATCGCCCCGGTAATGGGCAATCAGGCTGTCGGCGGTGATGGAGACGTCGCCGCGCGCAGCCCGGGCATTGCCACGCGCGATATAGACCTTCTGTTCCTGGTTCCACTCGACGCCCTCGCTGGCATCGATCTCGACCGGCCCTCCGCCGCTGGTCATTGCGCCGCCAAGATCGGGGGTGAGGCCAGCCGGCGCGTTGCTGGCGGGCGTGGCTGGTGCCGGCTTGCCCGACTGCTGTGCTCCAGACTGTTGCGCCCCAGACTGTTGCGCCCCAGATTGTTGCGCCCACGCCTGTTGCACCAGAGCCGGAGCGGTCAGGAGCAGCGCAAGAACTGCCGCGGCGAAACCGCTCGCTCTCACGGCTTCGGTACCGCGCTCATCTGGCTGTCGGAATAAAACAGCATGTGGGTGCGGCCCAGGAAGATGACGCGTTGGCCGTTGTCGAAAACCTCGATCCCCTCGGCGGTCAACTCGCCCGAGGGACCCTGGCCCGCCACGGCCTGGTTGCCCACGGCGCTGTCCTTGGCCAGATCGATATGCACGTCGTGGGTATGAAGCTCGTAACCCTGGTCGTGGAACAGGTTGACCTGGCCCGTCAGGTCGAGAAGCTTTTTGGCGCGCTGCAGGCGCCCGCTATCGGCGGTCATCGACAGCCACGCACCATCCTTCATGGTCATGTCGGCCTGGAGTGCGGTGAGATCGATGACATCGCTGCTGTTGTCGACCTGGGTCGCCTTTTCCGCCGATACGCTGAAGGGCCGCTTCTGGTCGTCCAGCCCTTCGAAATGGGCGTTGCTCATGGCGAGCGTGTCGAGTGAGTTGAGATCGAGCGAGCCCATCGTCAGGCGAAAGCTGCTGGTATCCAGGCCGAAATGCGACCACAGCGCCAGCACCGTCAGCAGGCCCGCCGCGGATGCCGGCAGGATCAGGCGCGCGGCCGCCACCACACGGGCGCGGCGCTGCAGATGCGGGGGCTTCGGCCGCCGGATGACGGGGCTATCGCTACGGACTGCCATCATCGGGCACCGGCGCGCAGGCAATCATGGATATGCAGCAGGCCCACCGGCCGTTCGCCCTCGACCACGAACAGGGTGGTGACCCGGGGCTCGACCATGGTCATCAGCCCAACGGCCTCGGCCACGGTTGCCTGCGGGCGGATGGTACGGGGCTGGCGCGTCATGATCTCTTCCACGCGCCGGTTCAGCAAATCCGTCGCCATATGCCGGCGCAGATCGCCATCGGTGATGACGCCTTCGAGAGGTCCCGCCTTGCCGGCCACGCCCACGCAGCCCAGGCGCTTGGCGGTCATTTCGATGATCGCCTGGCTCATGGCAGTTCCGGGCGCCACCAGCGGCATATCCTTGCCGGCATGCATCAACTGGTCGACGCGGCGCAATTGCTGGCCCAGATGGCCGCTGGGGTGAAGGGCGTGGAAATCATTGGCGGTGAAGCCGCGGCGTTCCAGCAAGGCGATGGCCAGCGCATCGCCCAGCGCCAGCATCATGGTGGTGGACGTGGTGGGGGCGAGCCCCAGCGGGCAGGCTTCCTCGGTCCGCGGCAAGGCCAGCACGACATCGGCCGATTCGGCCAGCGCGCTATCGGCGCCGCTGGTAATGGCAACCAGCGGGATACGCATGCGCTTGGCATAGGCAATGACATGGCTGAGTTCGGCCGTGCTGCCGGAATTGGAGAGGGCGATAAGCCCGTCTTCCGGCGCGATCATGCCGAGATCGCCATGGCTCGCCTCGGCGGGATGAACGAACAGGGCCGGGGTTCCAGTGGAGGCGAGTGTGGCGGCGATCTTGCGCGCGATATGACCGCTCTTGCCCATGCCGGTCACGACCACCCGGCCCTTGACCGCCATCAGATGATCGAGGGCGCGACCGAGCCGGCGCACATCGAGACTGGCCGAAAGCGCCGTCAGGCTCTCGGCCTCCAGCCGCAAAACGCGCTGTGCCACTGCAAGATCGGCGGTGGCATCTTGGATCGAACGGACCGCCGTCATGGCCGCTGGTCCCCTTCCCCGCGCCGGATCACTGTTCATTTTAGGGGTAGATCGGCCCTAATGGGCAAAAATGTCGGGCTCGGCCCAGCCGCCGAGATCGAGGGCGCCGCGGGTGGGCAGGAAGGAAAAGCAGGCCTCGGCCAAGGCCTTGCGGCCTTCGCGGGCGAGCATCTCGTCGAGTTTGGCCTTGAGCGCGTGCAGGTGCAGCACGTCGGAAGCCGCATAGCGCTGCTGCTCCTGGGTCAGCTCAGGGGCGCCCCAATCGGAGGATTGCTGCTGCTTTGAGAGCTCCACCCCCAGGAGTTCCCGGGCCAGGTCCTTCAGCCCATGGCGGTCGGTGAAGGTGCGCACCAGCTTGGAAGCGATCTTGGTGCAGTAGATCGGCCGGCAATCGATGCCCAGCCCCTGTTTCAAGGCGGCGATATCGAAGCGGGCAAAATGAAAAATCTTGAGCGTGTTGGAATCTTCCAGCACGCGCTGCAGGTTCGGCGCCTTACGGGCGCTCTGCGGGATCTGCACCAGTTCGCAATTGCCGTCGCCTGATGAAAGCTGGATCAGGCATAGACGATCGCGGAGCGGATTGAGCCCCATCGTCTCCGTGTCGACGGCAACGATCGGTCCCAAATTTGCGTCTGCGGGAAGATCGCCGCGATGGAGTCTAATGTTCATCGCGTCTCTCGGCCGATGGTGCCCTGGAGAAGACTCGAACTTCCACGACCTCGCGGCCACAGGTACCTGAAACCTGCGCGTCTACCAATTCCGCCACCAGGGCATCGGGACGCGGATTGTCTCCACCCAGCCTTCAAAGTCAACGAACAATTGCCCCAAGGATTTCCGATGGTTGGGCGCCACCCCCTCGCCTCAATCCTCTCCTCCAAGGATGGAAGAGAGGAGGACGGAGACGCAGAGGCATTCGCGGTCTCTCCCTCTCTCATTCTTGGGCGCGAGAGGGTTGGGGTGAGGGTAGGATTCTGAAGCACTGCCTGTTGCCATCCGCGGGCATCGTGGGATATCTGAGCCCGCAAGTTGGAGGAGGACATGGCCACACCCGTAGCGGCAATTTTCGGCGGATCGGGATTCATCGGCCGCTATATCGTGGAGCGGCTGGCCAAGCAGGGCTGGATCATGCGCATCGCCGTGCGCCGGCCCGATCAGGCCCTGTTCCTGAAGCCCCTCGGCGATATCGCTCAGATCGTTCCCATCGGCGCCAATATCCGTCACGAGCGCTCTGTCGCCAACGCGGTCCAGGGCGTCGATACCGTGATCAATCTCGTCGGCATCCTGCATGAGGGCGGCCGCCAACGCTTCAACGCCGTGCATGTCGAGGGCGTGCGCCGCCTGGCGCGGGCGGCAACAGGTGCCGGCGTGCGCCGCTTCCTGCATGTCTCGTCACTCGGCGCCGATCTGCAGTCGCGCTCCTTCTATGCCCGATCCAAGGCCGAGGGCGAAGCAACGCTGCGCGAGCATTTTCCGGCAGCGATCATCCTTCGACCCAGCGTCGTCTTCGGGCCCGAGGATGATTTCTTCAACCGCTTCGCCGCGATGGCGCAATTCTCGCCGGCGCTGCCCTTGATCGGCGGCGGCAAGACGCGTTTTCAGCCCGTCTATGTCGGCGACGTCGCCGATGCCGCCGCGGCTGCGCTGAACAACCCGGCTCTTGCCGGCAAGGTGTTCGAGATCGGCGGCCCGCGCGCCTACAGCTTCCGCGAGCTGATGGAGATGATGCTGGCGATGATCGGCCGGCGCCGTCTGTTGCTGCCCGTGCCGTTCCCGATTGCCGCGTTGCAGGCGGCTTTCCTCGGCCTGCTGCCGAAGCCGCTGCTGACGCTGGACCAGCTGCGACAGCTGCGCAGCGACAATGTGCTGAGCGGGAAGGTTCCGGGGCTGGAAGCGCTCGGCATCAGGGCTACCGGGCCGGAAGCGATCCTGCCCGCCTATCTGGACCGCTATCGTTCCGGCGGCCATATGAAGAAGGCGGAAGCCTGAGGCTTCAGACCCTAGTAGCCGTGAAAATAGATTAGATAGAGCAGGGCTGCGCCCAGCAGCAGGCGATAGACCACGAAGATGGTGAAGCTCGATTGCCTGAGCCACGCCATCATGAAGGCGATGGCCCCGAGGCCGGCGACGGCTGAAATTCCGGCGGTGAGTACCGCGTCGTGCAGTTGCGTCTGGTCGCCCGATTTGAAAATCTCATAGCCCTCGAGGATCGCGGCCGCCAGGATCGCCGGGATCGACAGCAGGAAGGAAAAGCGCGCGGCCTCGACGCGTTCGAAGCCGAACAGCCGCGCCGCTACGATGGTGATGCCCGAGCGGCTGGTGCCGGGCACGAAGGCCAGGGTCTGGGCGACGCCGATGACCAGCGCCTGGCTCCATTTCATATGCTCCAGGCGTCGCACGGTCAGGCCGATGCGATCGGCGATAAAGAGCACGATACCGAAGACGACCATCGTCCAGGCAACGATATGGATCGAGCGCAGCCGGTCGCCGAGAAAATGCTGCACCAGGAATCCGATGGCGAGCGCCGGCAGGGTGGCGACCGAAATAAGCAGTGCGAGGCGCGCGCCATCATCGAGGCGCCCGCCGAGCAGGCGGCCGAGACCCTTCAGCATCGCCAGCACATCGCGCCAGAAATAGACCAGGACCGCGATAAGGGTTCCGGCATGGGCGGCCACATCGATGGCGAGGCCCTGATCCGGCCAGCCGGTCACGCCAGGCACCAGAATCAGATGGCCCGACGAACTGATGGGCAGGAATTCGGTGATGCCCTGTACCAGGCCCAGAACGAGAATATGCAGCAGCGGCAAAGGCGTCTCCGGCAGCCGCGGCAGGCGGCGCGCCGCTTATAGCATTGGCCTGCGGGTCATCTGGAAGTCTCTATTTAGTACTAATACAGGACTAATTATAGATTCCTGCCTCCTGGACCGGCCGCGAAGGGCGTGTGGACCCTCCGATGAAAAAAAATTATGGCAATATTTATGTCCTTACTGTCGGAAATGACTCGCGAACACGCCTTCCTTCCCGCATAGTTTTGCATCGCATGCAGGGGAACAGCGGGCATGGCATCGAAAATGCTGACCTTTGTCTCGGTCGGCCGGGAAATGCCGGAAAAGCGGCCCGCTGCGGGCCGGCGCCGGGATTTTTCCGAAATCTATGCGCGTTTCGATAAGGGCAACGCCGCCACCCAGGCCGGCCGCTGTTCGCAATGCGGCGTGCCCTTCTGCCAGGTTCATTGCCCGGTCCAGAACAACATCCCCGACTGGCTGAAGCTCGCTGCCGAGGGACGGCTGGAAGAGGCCTATGAGGTCTCCGCTTCAACCAACAACTTTCCCGAGATCTGCGGGCGCATCTGCCCTCAGGACCGGCTTTGCGAAGGCAATTGCGTCATCGAACAGGCGGGCCACGGCACCGTCACCATCGGGGCCATCGAGCGCTACATCACCGACACGGCCTGGGAGAATGGCTGGGTCAAACCGGTCAGGCCCCGCGCCGAGCTGAACCAGTCGGTCGCCATCGTCGGCGCTGGCCCAGCGGGTCTATCCGCAGCCGAACAGCTTCGTGCCAAGGGTTATCGCATCACGGTCTATGACCGCCATGACCGCGTCGGCGGGCTGATGATCTATGGCATCCCCAACTTCAAACTGGAGAAGGAGGTGGTGCTGCGCCGCGCGAAGCTGCTGGCCGATGCCGACATCGAATTCAAGCTCAATACCGAGATCGGCCGCGACATCACGCTCGCCGAACTGCGCCGCACCCATGACGCGGTGCTGATCGCCTGCGGCGTCTACAAGCCGCGCGAGATCATGGCGCCGGGCGTCGGACTTTCCGGCATCCAGCCCGCGCTCGATTATCTGATGGCAAGCAACCGCGCGAGCCTGGGCGACGCGCCGGCGGATACGCGCAAGAGCCTCGATGCCAAGGGCAAACATGTGGTGGTGATCGGCGGCGGCGATACGGCGATGGATTGCGTGCGCACCGCCGTGCGCCAGGGTGCCAAGTCGGTCAAATGCCTCTATCGGCGCGACCGCACGAATATGCCGGGTTCTCAGCGCGAGGTAACCTACGCCGAGGAAGAAGGCGTCGAATTCGTTTTCCTGGCGGCGCCCGAGGCATTTCTGGGCGAGAAGAAGGTCAACGGCGTGCGCGCCCAGCGCATCCATCTGGGCCTGGCGGACGCCACCGGCCGCCAGGCGCCGCAGCCCATCGAGGGATCGCATTTCAATCTCAATGCCGATCTGGTGCTGAAGGCGCTGGGCTTCGATCCCGAAGATGTTCCGGCGGCATTCCAGGCGCACGACCTGGCGGTTACCCGCTGGGGTACGCTGAAGATCGATCATCGCAGCATGATGACCAATCTGGACGGCGTCTTCGCCGCGGGCGACATCGTGCGCGGTGCTGCACTGGTTGTCTGGGCCATCCGCGACGGGCGCGATGCCGCCGAGCAGATTCATGGCTGGCTCGCCGCGAAGGCAACCGCTCTCAGAACCGCAGCGGAGTGAGCGATGACGGCGATGCGTTCACGGCTTGCCCTCGCCCTGCTGCTGCTTGGTCTTCTGTTCTCCTTCGCTCTTGTTTCGGGGGCGCAGGCGGCCGATACGGTCGATCCCGCGGTGCTGGCCAAGGCGCGCGCCGTGGCACTGGCCTCGGCTCCCGCCGAACAGCGGATAAAGATGCTGAGTGCGCTTACCATGCAGTTCAGCCGCTATCTCGGCAGCGCCAATCCGGGGCGCGAGCTGGAAGTGGACGATCTCGTCCAGGCCTATTTCGT